>JAQVQT010000080.1 GCA_028701435.1 Smithellaceae bacterium
GGAAAAACCGGCAGCGGCAAAAGAAGTAAAGACCAAAAAAGAAAAGCAGCAGAGAGAGAAGACAAAATTGTCTTTCAAGGAAACAAAAGAACTGGAAGAACTGCCGCCCAGAATCGGAAAGATGGAAAAAGAAAAGGCGGAACTTTTGGAATTGTTGAATTCTCCGGATTTGTATAAAACCCATAATCCCTCCCGCGCGCTGGATGTGAACAACCGGCTGGCAGAGCTGGAGACGGATTTGACCGCGGCCTACGACCGCTGGGACGCATTGGAAGAACTGGCGGCAAAGTTTTCAGCTTAGAGGGTATGAAATGATCATCCGGTTGATGATTTCTTCTTTATTGATTAGAAGATTGAAAGCTATATAATTTTACCTTACGATTAAGACAGTAGGACAACCCATATGAAATATTCATATAAGACCGCATGCATCATTTCATTTTCTGTCATCATCTTAACATTTACCTCGATCTCTGCTTTTGGCTCTGAGGCTTCAGGCCTGTTCAATATCGGCAATATGAGTCATGATATTGTGATGTTAATAGCCTATGTTCTTCTGGCTTTGTTGTTTTCATTTCTATGTTCGATAGCGGAAGCTGTTTTATTAAGTATTACGCCTTCATATATCGAGGAACAGAAAGAAAAAAATCCCAAGCGGGCGGCTCACTTGAAGCGACTGAAACAGGATAATGTGGATCGATCGCTTGCCGCAATTTTAACATTGAACACGATCGCACATACCGTTGGCGCAATCGGGGCGGGTGCCAAGGCTACAGTCGTGTTTGGAAGCGCATGGTTTGGAGTCTTCTCGGCGGTTATGACATTGATGATACTTTTTCTTTCAGAAATCGTTCCCAAAACGATTGGCGCCATTTACTGGCCAAAGCTCGTTGGCCCTACGGTTATTTTCGTGCGAACCCTCATCGTGACGCTGTTCCCGATCGTCTGGATTTCGGAAAGGATGACAAAATTTATTTCACACGGAAAGAATCTGCACATTTTCAGCAGAGACGAGTTTGTCGCCATGGCAAGGATAGGCGAACAATCCGGACATATAGATGATAACGAGGCGCGGATTATCAAGAATCTCTTCCGGTTGGGGTCAATCAATGTAACAGACATCATGACTCCTCGTACTGTGATTACGGCGCTTTCCGATGATAAATCGGTAGCGGACGCGTCGGAATATGTTGCAAAAATACCATTTTCGCGAATCCCGATCTATGAGAGGGATATAGACAATATAACCGGCTTTGTTTTGAGAGATGATGTGCTTCTGAGAGATAACCAGCAAAGAGGGAATGAATTACTCAAGGCCTTAAGAAGGGATATTCTAATTGTTCCGGAGTCGGTGGTGCTTACAGGTTTGCTGGAAAATTTTCTTAAAGGGCGTCAGCACATCGCCATTGTCGTTGATGAATATGGCGGAACAATGGGTCTTGTCACACTCGAAGATTTAGTTGAAACATTGATGGGTTTAGAAATTGTAGATGAAATGGACACGGTTGTAGATATGCGTGTTCTTGCCAGAAAAAAATGGGAAGAACGCGCAAGAGCGCTTGGCATCAATAGTGATATCGACGAAAGAGACCCATTCGAAAAATTAAATGTTCTGCCAAACGATTCAGCGAAGTCTGATACCCGGGAGTGATGATCGTTGGTGCGTATCGTATAGTAATCGGTAAGAGAAAAGGACGCATCAACCGGATGAAATTGAAATGAATCTAAAAAACGTAAACTTTCCCCGGCAGCTTGAAGCGGCAGGCCTCGCGGAAAAAATCCGTCTGGCTTTAGCGGAGCGTCAAACAAAACTCTGGCCGGAAGGAAAAATGGAAGTGCCCGTGTTGCGCATCAGTGAATCCCTGATCGCGACGATCAGAAATGCCCGCCTGCAAAGACGCATCCGCTTCGGGTTTGATGATATATTTGAAAAGCTTGCCGCCGAGAAAAAAGGCATTGACGAAATGCTGCAAAAGAATAAATCCCAGCAAAATTATAGGGTTTCGCGTCTACTTTTGTTTTCCAACGACGGGGCGGAACGCCTCTATCGCCATATCGAGCAGGCTTTAGTCGAGCACCGTCTCCGCATTCTGGGCTGCCAGTTGGACATCGACGGCAAAGAGTTGGGGCGGTTGATTGCCGGAAGAAGCGCCGGCATCAAGGTGATTCTGGTGGAGCACAAGGACGCGGTCTCCGATGTCCTGCGGGCGCTTGCGGAAGGAAGGCAATGACCGGCAAAGATTGGATCCTGATTTGCCGGTTGCATAATCAAGGTCTTTTGGGTATAGGCCATCTGCAAGGTTTCAACGGATCAAAAACAGTAAACTGGTCAAGGCAAGTTCATGTCCAATCGAATTGAAGTCGGTTTTAGGGAAGGCATTCGCGACGCGCTGGGCGAAAAGACGAAAAAACGCATCATCGACAACCTGGGACTGCCGGTTGCAGGCGCCGCGACCATCGAAGTGTATACCATTGAAGGCGAACTGACCGCGGGTGAGCTTCGCCGCGCCGCGGCCGGGCCTCTTTCCGACCCGGTGATTCAGGCGTATGCGATCAATAAGCCGCTTGCCAAAAATTTCGACTGGCTCATTGAAGTGGGCTTTCGTCCCGGCGTCACCGACAATGTCGGCAAAACCGCGCGCGAAGCGATCACGCTTTTGCTGGGCGATAGCCTCGGTGAAAGAAAAATCAGCGTCTACACCTCCCGCCAGTATCTGGTCTCCGGCCCGATTTCCAGGGCCGATGCGCAAAACATCGCCTCCGGCCTGCTCGCCAACGACCTCATCGAGCGCCACCAGGTGGTCGGCAAAGCGGAGTTTGATTTTACAGGCGGCATGCCCGTGCATATTCCGCAGGTCACGGGCAGGGACGAGCCGCGGGTGGAGACGATCAATCTGACAAAGCTCGCCGCCGCGGCGCTTTTGAAAATCAGCCGGGAAAAGCTCCTTGCTCTCAATCTTGAAGAGATGCAGGCGATCGCCCGGTACTTTGCCGATCCTTTGATCGTCAAAGCCCGTGGAAAATTCGGCCTGGACGAAAACACAACCGACGTGGAGCTGGAGTGCCTCGCGCAGACCTGGTCGGAGCACTGCAAGCATAAAATCTTTAACAGCCGCATCGAGTACAACGACGGGCGCACGAAAAAAATCATCAACTCGCTTTTTAAAACCTATATCAAAGGCTCGACGGCGAAAATCCGCAAAGCCAAGGGGAAGAAGGACTTTTGTCTGTCGGTGTTCGTCGACAACGCGGGCGTCATCAAGTTCAACAAAGACCACAATCTGGTCTTTAAAGTGGAGACGCACAACTCTCCCTCCGCACTCGATCCCTACGGCGGGGCGCTCACCGGCATTGTCGGCGTCAACCGCGATCCGTTCGGCACGGGCCTCGGCGCAAAACTCATTTTCAACACGGATGTGTTTTGCTTTGCCTCGCCCTTTCACAAAAAGAAACTGCCGCCCCGCATCCTGCACCCTAGGCGCATTTACGAGGGCGTGCGCGAAGGCGTGGAGCACGGCGGCAACAAAAGCGGCATTCCCACGGTGAACGGCAGCATCGTCTTTGACGAGCGCTACCTGGGCAAGCCCCTGGTGTATTGCGGCACAGCCGGCATCATGCCCGCCCGGCAAAACGGCAAACCGACGCACGGCAAGGAAATCAAATCAGGAGACGTCATCATCATGACGGGCGGCCGGATCGGCAAGGACGGCATTCACGGCGCGACGTTTTCATCGGAAGAGCTGCACGAAGGCTCGCCGGTAACGGCCGTGCAGATTGGCGACCCGATCACGCAAAAGAAAATGACGGACTTTCTGCTCAAAGCCCGCGATCGGGGGCTGTACCGTGCGCTCACGGACAACGGCGCGGGCGGGCTGTCGTCCTCCATCGGCGAGATGGCGACTTACTCCGGCGGCTGTGAAATTGACCTTTCGCTGGCTCCCTTGAAATACGCGGGCTTGCAGCCCTGGGAAATCCTGGTCTCGGAGGCGCAGGAGCGCATGTCGCTGGCCGTCGATTCGAAAAAAGTCGGCAAATTCATGGATCTGGCCGCGAAGATGAGTGTGGAAGCCACGGTGCTGGGCCGGTTTACGAATTCCGGAAAGTTTCACGTGCGCTACGGCGAAAAGACCGTGGCGTATCTCGACATGGATTTTCTGCACGACGGCGTTCCGCAGATGAAGCTTCAGGCCCGCTGGAAAGCGCCGAAGCATCCCGAACCCAGGTTTTCCGCACCGGCCGATTTAGGGAAGGCCCTGGCACAGATGCTGGCTCGTTTAAATATCTGTTCGAAAGAATCCGTTGTACGTCAGTACGATCATGAAGTTCAGGGCGGTTCCGTGGTGAAACCGCTGGTGGGCGCGCAAAACGATGGGCCGTCGGATGCGGGCGTCGTCCGGCCCGTGCTCGATTCCATGGAAGGCGTGGTCGTGGCGCACGGCATCTGCCCGCGCCTGAGCGACATCGACGCCTATCACATGACCGCCTGCGCGATCGACGAAGCGGTGAGAAACGCTGTCGCCGTGGGAGTGGATATTGACCATCTGGCGGGCCTGGACAATTTCTGCTGGTGCGATCCCGTGAAATCCGCCAAGACGCCCGACGGGGATTACAAGCTCGCGCAGCTCGTCCGCTCGAACATGGCGATTTACGACTACACCACCGCCTACGGCGTACCCTGCATTTCCGGCAAGGACAGCATGAAAAACGACTACTCCATCGGGAAGACGAAAATTTCCGTCCCGCCGACGCTGCTCTACTCGGTCATCGGCAGAATTTCCGACGTGCGCAAGGCCGTGACGATGGACGCCAAACGGCCTCAGGATCTCGTGTACATCCTGGGAGAAACCCGCGATGAGCTGGGCGGCTCGGAATGGTTCGCCGCGCACGGCGCGATCGGCGGCAGCGTACCGCGGGTGGATGCGAAAAAAGCGATGAAGCTCTACCGCGCTTTGAATAAAGCCATTCGGGCGGGCCTGGTCGCCTCGTGCCACGACTGCTCAGACGGGGGCCTGGCCGTAGCTTTGGCCGAAACCGCCTTTGCCGGCGGTCTTGGCCTCAATATCGATTTGAAGGACGTTCCCTACAGCGGCAAAAAGCGCGACGACTATGTTTTGTTTTCCGAGACGGCCAGCCGATTTGTCGTCACGATCCATCCAAAAGATCGGACAAATTTTGAAAAAATGATGGCGGGAAACATCGCGCGCGAAATCGGTTTTGTATCGAACGACGGCCTGCTGCAGGTGAGCGGTCTTTCCGGCAAAATGGTGATTCGGGAAAAAATAGGCAGGCTTAAGGACGCGTGGCAAAAGCCGCTGAATTTCTAGGCAGGACAAAAAATGGCACAAAGGGTCAAAGCGATCATTCTCACCGGCAACGGCACCAACTGCGAAATGGAAATGGCGCATGCCTGCAAGCTGGCGGGCGCCGACCGGTATGACATCGTCCATATCAGCGAGCTGCTTTTCGGCGAAAAGCGCCTTTCGGATTACAACTTCCTGAATCTGCCGGGCGGGTTTCTCGACGGCGACGACCTGGGGTCGGCTAAGGCGGGCGCCAACCGCTTTCTTCACGCTCCGATTGCCGGCGCCGATGAAATGCTGATCGAGGAGCTGCTTAAATTCATCAGCGCCGGAGGGCTTATTCTGGGCGTCTGCAACGGATTCCAACTGATGGTGAAGCTGGGCCTGCTTCCGGCGCTGGGCGGCAACTTTACGAGGCAAAGCGCGACCCTCACCTACAACGACTCCGGGCGCTTCGAGGACCGCTGGGTGTATCTCAAGGCTGACGCGCAGAGCCCCTGTGTTTTCACCAAAGGGCTGGATACGGTTTATTATCCCGTGCGCCACGGCGAGGGAAAATTTATTCCGGACAGCGCCGCGACGCTTGCCGCCATTGAAAAGAAAAACCTGGCCGTCTTCCGGTACTGCGACGCCGACGGCGCGCCGACCATGGACTACCCGGCCAACCCCAACGGCTCGGCGAGCGCCATCGCCGGCATCTGCAATGAGTCGGGACGGCTCTTCGGCCTGATGCCGCACCCCGAAGCGTTTCTGCACCGCACCAACCACCCGCGCTGGACGCGCGAGAATCTTCCCGAGGAAGGCCAGGGGCTCGCCATCTTCAAAAATGCCGTCTCTTTTATTCGCAGCGGAGATTTTTAGCGCTATTGTTCCTGTTTTGTGCAGGATTTCAATTTGCCGTCATTGAAAAAAGAAATGAGAGCGTCCGGTTTGCAGCGAATCCCGGAGATGGCAACCTCCTCATACAGCATGCAGGCTTCCAGGTTGCCGTCGGCGTAAAAGCTGATCATGGCGCTTCCTTTGCAGGTGATGTTGTTTGCGTCATAAGGATCTTTGAGCGTGCAGGCTTTCACCGGCCCGTTTTCATAAAATTCAATGTTTGCGTCGGCGTTGCAAATCGACGGATCCGCGGCAAAGGCGTTTGGGCAAAGCAGCGATCCCGTCAACAGCAAAACCCCAAATAAAAAAATCCTGATCCTTTTCATACCCAAGGGCCTCCTTGTGTTTTTTGACTCTGCCTCAAGCGTACAGGACATCAATCACATTTCTTCGGAACGGCTTTCCCGTCTTTTTCGGTGTAAACCTGCATGATGGAAAAATTGAATGAATTATCGGAAGACATCATCAGAAATACATGTCCTTCCATGCAAAAGGAAGTGATGGTGCTGGAGCCTTCGCCGGAATAATTGCGAAAGGCCAGCTTTTCGCGGGCCAGCTCTTTGGTCGCTTTGGGTTTTGCGTAACTGTCCTCTGCCGCAAATATCTGCGGCGCAAACAGGAATGATACGATCAACATTAGAATGATGCATAAAGCCTTTTTCATAAAACCCTCCTTGTTTGCCTCTTGATTCATTCTGCGGCCTCTTTATGCGGACGCCCGTCGAAGCGGCCGGAGACCAAATGCCTGCACCCGTTATTTGCCGGAGCGCACCGGGAGAATCCGGCTGCTGGTCTCGCTGGACTGGGGGCCCCAATATCGCCGACCGGATCCGAAGGAGAGATACGCGGCGTCGGAGCCGCGAACTTCGGAGGACCATGACGCCACGCAGCTCACGTGAATCCGCTCCGTGGCGATATGAATCTTAAACCGGCGGTCGCACGGCGCCGGGCGGGATTTTTTTTCGTCGTACAATTCCAGCAGTTCATCCTGCGTCGGCATTCTCCAATCCTTGTAGTCGCCTCCCCGGTACTTTTCGCAGTAGGCTTTGGCGTCCGTATAGCTGATGTCCGCTCCGTTGTCCTTTGCCGCCCACATCAGGTTCGTTTTCGTATCCAGAACCGTTTCGTCATTCTGGGCGATGAATCGGTCGTCGCTGCTTTTTTCCGCGAGCAAGCCTTTTTTCGCTGCCGAATCGGATGCAACGGTTTTGCCGCCCCCGCAGGCGACAACGGACAGCAGCAGAAAAAGCGTCAGCACCGGAAGGGTTGATTTTGTGCGCCAGCATCTTGATCTCATTTGGGCTCCTCTCTTTTTCGGATATCAAAGACCGGAAAATCTTTTACCATCGCTCGAGAATCTCTTTGGTCAGCTCCGAACGGATGGCCTGGTCCAGGTGCACACTGCCGAAAAGGCGGCTTCCGGCCATCTTGGCGTTCAGCACGGAAAGCCCGTTGGAGCGCTCGTCCAGCCAGGGGACGTCAATCTGATCGTGGGAAAAGTCTCCGGTAAAGACCATTTTGGTGCCTTCGCCGCCGCGCGTCGCGATGGCTTTTACATGCGAAGGCGGCAGATTCTGAATTTCATCGACGATCACGAAGCATTTCTGAATGGAGCGGCCCCGGATTTTGTCCAGGTCCATCATCTCGATTTTTCCGTTTGTCAGCCACTCGTTGATTTTCTCCTTCAATTTTTCATCCACCAGTTCCTTGATCGCGTTGATATTGTCGTAGATCGGGTGCATCCAGGGCTTCATCTTGGCGTCAATGTCGCCCGGCGAATACCCCAGCCGGTCCTTGTTGCCCAGCTGAATGGTGGCGCGGCTGACCAGAATCTGGCGGTAGCGGGAGGCCTGTTCAAAGGCGGCCAGAAGCGACAGAAAGGTTTTGGCGGTTCCCGCCTTGCCCGTCAGCGCGACCAGCGGGACGGATGCGTCGCGCAGCAGATCCATGGCGATATACTG
>JAQVQT010000081.1 GCA_028701435.1 Smithellaceae bacterium
CCTTGATGATTTTGTTCAGCGCCGTTCCCAGATGAATATTGCCGTTGGCATAGGGAGGGCCGTCATGCAGAATATAAGGTTTTTTGCCTTTGGCGCACTCGCGGATCTTGTGGTAAATCTTCATATCTTCCCATCTTTTCAGCATTTCCGGCTCGCGCCCGGCCAGATTTGCCTTCATGGGGAAATCAGTTTGGGGAAGATTCAGCGTTTTTTTGTAATCCATATTGTTGTTGCTCCTGTTCAATCAAAAAAAATAGCGGTTAAACCGCGAATAATTTCGTCTGTTTGTGTAATGCCTTCATACGAGCGCTCAACTATCACATAAACCGTTGAGTTTCAAGCAGAACTCTTGCCCGGGCGGGGGTGTTTTCTTCCCCTGCGCCGGCAGTGAATTCTTATTGCAACGGAAAGAATATTTTGTTAGTTTTATGCCGCTTTTATAGAAGAGAAAATATTTTGGACGCCAACCATGAAGGAGGACAATATGAAGTTGAGATTCGTTTCCATAACCGTTTTGACGGGTATCTTATTATTATGGACATCCGCCGCTTTCTGCCAGAACGCGATCAGCATGTCCGAGTGGGTTGAAAAAGTCGGCCAGGGTTCGGTAAACTGGTCGGCAGGCTTTATCGAAGCAAAGGGAATCGGCGCGCCGCCGGACAGGTATCTGGGCAAAATCAATGCCCGGCCCATGGCGCTGCGCGCGGCCAAGGTGGATGCCTATCGTAATCTGCTGGAAATTACCAAAGGGGTTCAGGTAGATTCCCGGACGACGGTAAAGGACTTTGCCGTGGAAAGCGACGTCATCAATACGCAGGTCGAAGGTCTGGTCAAAGGGGCACAGATCATGGACCAGCAGTATCTGTCCGACGGCACCGTGGAAGTGACGCTGAGAATGCCGCTTTACGGGGAATTGTCCAAGATCATGATTCCCGTTTCCATCCAGAAGCGAAAAGAAATTCCGCCTCCCGCTCCCGTCGTGGAAACGCCGGCTCTTCCTCCCGCGCCGGTTGTGGCCCCGCCACCCGCGCCGCCCGCCGCCGTTTCCTATACCGGACTGGTGGTTGACGCCCGCGGCATTCAGGCGCGTCCGGCCATGTCGCCGCGCATTTACGACGAGGACGGCAAGGAAGTTTATGGTTCGGCCAATGTGGACCGCGAGTATGCCGTTCAGCAGGGGATGAGCGGGTATGCCCGCGATCTGACGGCAGCCCAGAGCAATCAGCGTGTCACGGCCAGCCCGATCACGGTTAAAGGATTAAAGACCGGCGGCGCCGGCCGATCCGACCTCGTGATCAGCAATGCCGACGCCCAGCTTATTCGCGCCTCGGCGGAAAACGCGTCTTTCATGAAAAAATGCCGCGTCATGATTGTGCTGGATTAAATCGTCCGCGAAAGATCGAATAACCGAGCCGCAGTCACGAACGTTTGGTGGCTGCGGCTTTTTTCTATGAAAGAAGAAAACAATATTGTCCCGTCGAATTGCCGTTTTATCCGAAGAGGTTGCCAACCAGATTGCCGCCGGGGAAGTGGTGGAAAGACCGGCGTCGATCGTCAAGGAGCTGGTGGAAAACGCCGTCGATGCGGGGGCCCGCGATATCCGCGTCGAGATTGAGAAAGGCGGATGCCGCTTCATTCGAGTGTCGGACAACGGCTTCGGCATCGAACGGGAAGATGTCGCGCTGGTTTTTGAACGCCATGCCACCAGCAAAATTGTCCGGATCGACGATATCTATGACGCCGGATCCTTCGGTTTTCGGGGTGAGGCGATGGCCAGCATTGCTTCCGTCGCCCGCGTGGAGCTGCTGACCCGCCGCGCGGACGATCTGGCCGGGACCCGGGCGCTGGTTGAGGCCGGAACGATTTCCGAAATTGCTCCGGCCGGCGTGCCTCCCGGAACGCAGATTACCGTGACCGAGCTGTTTGCCAATGTTCCGGCGCGCCGGAAGTTTCTCAAGACCGAAGCCACCGAGCAGAGCGCCTGTCTGGATGCGGTCACCCGACTGGCGCTGGCTCATCCCGAAATACGCTTTTCCGTCCGGGCGGATGGACGCAGCATGTTCGCGGCGCCTGCCGCCGCCGGTGTTGCGGATCGCGTCGCAATGATTCTGGGAAAAGACTTTACAGAACACAGCCTGACCATTGCCGAACACAAGGAAAATGTCGAACTGAGGGGATTTATTTCCACACCGGCCTGGACGAAGTCCAATTCCAAAAGCGTTTTTTGGTTTGTCAATTCCCGTTTTATCCGCGACAATTCCATGATGCACGCTCTGCTTTCGGCCTACCGCCAGGTGATGGAGCCGAGGCGCTTTCCCGCTGCGGTTCTGTTTCTTCGCCTTCCGGGGGAGGAGGTGGACATCAACGTGCATCCGGCCAAGCTGGAAGTCCGCTTCAAAAACTCACGCGGCATTTATGATCTGGTGTCCGGAGCGGTTTCAAGAGCCCTGGCCGGAGCGCAGGCCTCACGGAATGCCGTGGCCTATCGTCTGACGCCGCGGGAGACAACCTCCGCGTCTTCTGGCTTCTGGAGATCCAAACCCTACCAGGCGTCATCGGATAAACCGCATGACCTGTTTTCGCGGCAGAATCCGCAGCGGTCCATCGGCGGGGATTTGTTCGCGCGCGCCGGGGAACCGGACGTTCCCGCGTACATCGGGGAGGCCGATGGAGAAGAAAGAATTACATTTGATCATCGAACCTATCTGGGGCAGTTTGCCGGCACGTATCTCGTGTTTGGAAGCCCCGGTGGCTTGATGCTGCTGGATCAGCACGCGGCGCATGAGCGGATTCTTCTGGAGCGCTTGAAGGCATCCGAAAAGGAACAGGCGGCAAGCCAGCCCCTGTTGATGCCGGAAGTGGTCACCCTGACGCCCGCGCAGATCAGCCTTCTCACAGAAGCGCTGCCGCTGCTTGCCGGCATTGGTCTGGAACTGGACATCTTTGGACGGGACGCCGTCGTGGTGAAGGCCGTGCCCGTCGCTCTGCCGAATGTCGAACCCCGCCAGCTCGTATCCGATCTGGTCGATCAACTGAGCGACGGCCAGGGGCCGCCTTCGCTTGCGGAACGAAAGGAGAAAATCCTGGCGTCCCTGGCCTGCCATGCGGCGGTCAAAGCCCATGCGGATCTTTCCGCGGATGAGGTCGCCGCGCTGTGCCGTGATCTGGAGAAAACCCCTTTTAACGCCACCTGTCCGCATGGACGCCCGATTCGCGTGCAGTTTACCCTCTATGAAATCGAACGACTGTTCAAACGAAAATAATCCGCCCGGGATTCCGCTGGTGGTGATCGGTTCGCCCACGGCAACGGGAAAGACCCGCCTCGCGCTGCAACTGGCGGAGTCCCTGGGCGCGGAGATTGTCAATGCGGATTCGCTGCAGGTCTATCGGTATCTGGACATCGGCACGGCCAAACCGACGCGGGCGGAAAGGGAAAGGGTCAAACATCATCTGCTGGATGTGGTGGATCCTGACGAAGATTACAATGCGGCTCTCTTTTGCGAACAGGCCAGGGCCCTCATTGCGGATCTGGCCTTTCGAGGCAGAAGGGTCCTGGTGGTCGGGGGAACGGGCCTGTATATCCGCGCGCTTTTGCAGGGCATTATTGACACGCCGCCGGTCGATGAGCAGATCCGCGGCTATTATCGGCAAATTCGGGACCGCCTCGGCCGGGAACATCTGTACGGCCTTCTTGAAAAACGGGATCCGCGGGCGGCGCGCCGCATTAATCCCAACGATGCCGTTCGAGTGATCCGGGCGCTGGAGGTGCTGGACCAGAGCGGCCGGTCCATTCTGGATCTGCAGGAAAAGCACCGGTTTGCAGATTGTCCTTACGCGGTCTTGAAGATCGGCCTTCGCGTAGAGCGCGACGAGTTGAAAAAAAGAATCCACTGGAGAACCGAACAGATGCTTGAAGCGGGGCTGCTCGATGAAGTGCGTGGACTCCTGGACCGGGGCTATTCAGAAACGCTGAAACCCCTTTTGTCCCTCGGATACAAGCAGATGATTTCTTTTATTCGGAAGCGGTGCAGCCTGGAGGAGGCAAAAGACGCGATCAGCCGCGAGACCTGGCAATATGCCAAACGGCAGATGACATGGTTTGGCGCGGACAGGGCCATCACGTGGTACGGACCCGGCGAGACAGGGAAAATCGAAGAAAAAGCGCGGGAATTTCTGGCGCAATATTGACTTGACTTCAGAAGGCACTGAAGCTAATGATACAAAGCTTTTTGGGAAGGAAACAGGAAGAATTTTCAAGGAATAACCCTTTGACGGAAAGGAGCGAAATATGTTTTGCCGCGCGAACATGAAAAAGGTCCTCTTGGCGATCGTTTTGTTTTCGGCTGTTTTGCTGATTGCCGCGTGCGGGACGAAGGCCCGTCAGCCGGCAAGTGAGCTCGACACTCCGGAGCATCATGTCTTTACAGGCATGAAGCTGATGGATCAGGAAAAATATCAGGAGGCGGAACGGGAATTTACGCTGGCCCTGGAACTGAACGATCAATATTCCAAGGCGTATACCGGAATGGGTCTGGCGAAAGCCTATCAGCGGAATTATGCCGCTGCGTTTGATGAGCTGGAGAAGGCGTGGAAGACGGCGAAGGCAAACGACGAGCAGCTGGCCGTTCACATCGGTTATATCCGTGTGAACACGCAAAGCAAGGTCGCCTGCATGAAAATCGGCGTGGACTGCGAGCAGGACACGAGCTGGCTGAAAAAGTGCGTCAGTTCTTACGAAGATGCGGTGAAGCTGGACCCGTCCTCGTCCGCCGCTCCGTATTTCATGGGGCTTGCGTACAAGACGGCCCTCGAGTACGGCAAGGCGGGCGCCATGTTCGCGAAAGTTCTTGAAATCCGGAAAGATTACGTCAGCCAGGCCAATGCGCAGTGGAATCTGGTTCAGAAAATCCAGCGGGCAATGCCCGGAACGGTGACGGGCAAAAAGATTGCTCTTCTGGAGAGCATCTCCCGCGCGGACGCAGCGGCCCTGTTTATGGAAGAATTAAAAATCGACGTCCTGTACAAAAAGAGGACGCCCAAGACATTTGACACGTCCTTCAAGGATCCCGAAAAAGCCCGGAGCGCCGGGCCGGCCCCCTTGACGGCCAAAGACATTGCCAACCACCCCCTGAAAGCGGATATCGAGGGAATCCTGGCAATCGGCGTTCGCGGCCTGGAAATCAATCCGCAGGGCAATTTCGAACCCGCCGGCGCCCTGAACCGCGCCGAGTATGCCCTCATGATTGAAGACATTTTGATCAAAGTGACGGGCGACAACGCGCTGGCCACCAAGTTTATCGGCACGACCTCGCCCTTTCCTGATCTCCGGTCGGACCTGCCTTATTTCAATGCCGTTATGGTGGTGACTTCCCGGGGCATCATGGAAGCCACGGACATTACGACCGGCGAATTCGCGCCGCTCAAGCCCGTGCCCGGAGCGGACGCTCTTTTGATCATCCGCAAAATCAAGGAAGAGCTGAAATTCGATTAAAGCAGGGATGTTTTTGAAACATTGAAGAGGCGGGAAGGGGTTTGTCCCGCCTCTAATTTTAATGGGACAGGCGGCCGGAAAATGACCGTCTCAAAAGGGCGCAGGCCCTTTTCGATGATCCATAGACAGGAGCGAAATATTTTCATGACGATCAAAGAGTTGGGCAAGGCGTTTGAACCGGCCGATGCCGAAAAAAGACTGTACGACTACTGGCTGAAGAATAAGTTTTTTGCCGCAAAGGACAAATCCGAATCTCCCGCGTTTTCCATTGTCATTCCGCCTCCCAATGTGACCGGAATGCTGCACATGGGCCATGCGCTCAACAATACCCTTCAGGACATTATCATCCGCTTCAAGAGAATGCAGGGGTACAACACCCTGTGGATGCCGGGAATGGACCACGCGGGCATTGCCACACAAAACGTCGTGGAGCAGCAGCTGCGCAAGGAAGGGCTCTCCCGGCACGATCTCGGCCGCGAAAAATTCATTGCCCGGGTCTGGGAATGGAAGGAAAAATACGGCGGCGTCATCATCAATCAGCTCAAAAGGCTGGGCTGCTCCTGCGACTGGGACCGCGAACGCTTCACCATGGACGAGGGACTCTCCCAGGCGGTCCGGGAGGTTTTTGTCCGGCTTTACAACGAAGACATGATTTATCAGGGCGACTACATCGTCAACTGGTGTCCGCGCTGCCACACCGCCATTTCCGATCTGGAAGTGGAATTCAAGGCCGACCAGAGCAATCTGTGGAACATCCGCTATCCGTTTGCCGACGGCACGGGCGAAATCGTCGTCGCCACGACGCGGCCGGAAACCATGCTGGGCGACACCGCCGTGGCGGTGCACCCCGATGATCCGCGCTACAAGGACAAGATCGGGAAAAAAGTCATTCTGCCTTTGATGAACAAGGAAATTCCTATTATCGCCGACGATTACGTGACGATGGATTTCGGCTCCGGAGCCGTGAAGATCACCCCCGGTTCCGACCCCAACGATTTTGCCATGGCCCAACGCCACAACCTGGAGATTATCTCGGTCATCGACGGAGAGGGCATCATCAATGAATACGGTGGAAAGTACAAGGGACAGGACCGCTACGAGGCGCGCGCCAACGTCATCGCCGATCTGGAAAAGGGCGGCTACATGGTCGGCACCGAGCCTTACGCGCATAACGTCGGCCAGTGCTACCGCTGCAAAACGGACATCGAGCCGATGGTGTCCAAACAGTGGTTTGTCAAAATCAAACCGCTGGCCGCCAAAGCCATTGCCGCCGTCACGAAAAAGAAAACGCGCATTGTGCCCGCCTCCTGGGAGGCCACGTATTTTGACTGGATGAACAATATCCGCGATTGGTGCATCTCGCGGCAGTTGTGGTGGGGGCACCGCATTCCGGTTTGGTATTGCGGCGGTTGCGGCAAAGTGATCGTCTCGACGGTGGATCCCGACAAGTGTCCGATTTGCGACGGCACGTCGTTGAAACAAGACGAAGATGTTCTGGATACCTGGTTCAGCTCCGCCCTGTGGCCGTTTACGACGCTGGGCTGGCCCAAGCGAACACAGGCGCTCAAAACATTTTATCCGACCTCTCTGCTCATCACCGGGTTCGACATTCTCTTTTTCTGGGTGGCCCGCATGATGATGATGGGCCTTTATGTCATGAAGGATGTGCCGTTTAAAGACGTCTATCTCCACGCGCTGGTGCGCGATGAAAAAGGCGACAAGATGAGCAAGTCCTCGGGAAACAGCATCGACCCGCTCCTGATGATCGACCGGTACGGCACGGATGCGTTCCGCTTTACGCTGGCGGCCTATACCGCCCAGGGGCGCGATGTCCGCATGTCGCCGGAGCGCATCGAAGGCTATAAATTTTTTGTCAACAAAATCTGGAACGCCGCCAAACTGACGCTTTCCAATCTGGCGGATTACGATGAAAACGGCTCACTGAATGCACCCGATGCGCTGCCGGAAAAATGGATCAAGGCAAAACTCAACGAGACCATAGAGGAGGTGACCCGAAGCCTCGACGAATACCGTTTCAACGACGCGGCGGCTTCCATCTATAATTTCATCTGGCATGAATACTGTGACTGGTATCTGGAAGTGAGCAAACCCGCGCTGTACGGGAAAATAAGCCCAGAGCGGAAGCGGGCAACCCAGCGGACCCTGAAAGAGGTTTTCGGCGCCATGATGCAGCTCCTTCATCCCTTCATGCCGTTTGTCACCGAAGAACTCTGGCAGGCGCTCTCCGGGAGCGATCAAAACTCCATCATGGTCAGCCGGTTTCCGGCTGTTCGGGAAGAATGGAGCGAGAAGGAAGCCGAAAAAGAAATGGAAATGCTCATGGACATCATCACGTCCGTTCGCAACATTCGGGGGGAAATGCGCATTCCGCCCTCCGTGAAGCTGAAAGTACTGATTTCCGCGGCGGACGAGGCCACCAGAGCCTCCGTGGAGAACGGGGCGGGCTACATCGTCAACCTGGCCACTCTTGAATCCCTGACGGTCGAAGTGAATCTGGTTGAACCCAAAGGCGTGGC
>JAQVQT010000082.1 GCA_028701435.1 Smithellaceae bacterium
ATCAGATTACGTCTGGATATTTTTTCATCCATGCCTTTTCCCTCCTCCCATGTTATCAGACGGCTAAACGTAAAATGCTCAAGACAATCCTGGATGGCGCCCCGTAATAAATTTTTTTGATCAGAATATCTTTTTTTGTGCGTTTGAGTATATGGAGCGGCACAGGGTGTGTCAAGAAGATTCCAGCCACCGGTGGCTCAGATCGCCGCAGTCCAGGTGCGGAAGCGGCGGATGAAATCATTTACGAATAACTAAACAGGCAACCCGAAAGGCCGCCGAGAGGCTCTGATATTTCAAGGGGTGTAATCGGGCGAAGGTAAGCGATAATAAGTGGTTGCAACCCCTTGTTCCGGCGCATGGGGAACGGCCGCGACCGTTTCCTATTTTATTTCCATGCAGAATTTGTCGATTTTTTCCGGCGGTTCGATGGGATAGTCGCCGGTGTAACAGGCCAGACAGAAGCATTCTTTCGGCAAGCCGGTGGCTCGAACCATGCCATCCACGGTCAGGTAGTGCAGCGAATCCAATCCAATGAATTCGGCAATGGCTTTCTCTTTTTCCTTTTTGGCGGCAATCAACTCCCCCTTGGATGAAAAATCGATGCCGTAAGGACACGGAAACATCGTGGGCGGACAACTGATCACCATGTGGAGTTCTTTGATGCCGATCCCCTGTAGATGTTTCACACGATTGCGGCTCGTGGTGCCGCGAATGATGGAATCTTCAACAATCAAAACTTTTTTTCCTTCCAAAAGCGGCTTAACCGGGTTGAGCTTGACACGCACGGCAAAATCGCGCATGGGCTGCGTGGGCTGAATAAACGTGCGGCCGACGTAATGATTGCGGATCATGCCCATTTCAAAAGGGATGCCGCTTTCCTCGGCAAAACCCAATGCTGCGTAATTTCCTGAATCCGGGAAGGGCATGACCATATCCACATCCGGACAGTATTCCCGAGCCAGTTCATGCCCCAGCCGCTTGCGGCACAGATAAACGTTTCGGCCGAAAATCTGGCTGTCGGGACGGGCAAAGTAAATCAGCTCGAAAATGCAGTGGCAGTGTTTCATGGCTGGAAAAGGCTTCAGGCTCTTGCAGCCGTTGGAATCGATGATCAGGATTTCACCCGGTTCAACGTCCCGGAGATACTCGGCGCCCACCAGATCAAACGCGCAGGTTTCCGAGGCGACCACCCAGCCGCCGTTCAGTTTTCCCAGCGCCAGCGGCCGGAAGCCCCGCGGATCGCGGGCGGCAATAATTTTGTTCCGGGTCAGCATAACCAGGCTGTAAGCGCCTTCCACCTGCGCGAGCGCTAGGGAAAGCGCTTTCTCCAATCCCTTTTTCAAATGCGGCGCCATGAGATGGATGACCACTTCGCTGTCCATGGTCGATTGGAAAATCGACCCCCTTCCTTCCAGTTCAGAACGCAACGGCTGGGCGTTCACAATATTGCCGTTATGCGCCAGCGCGTAATATTCGTCGCCGACATGCGCCAAAAAAGGCTGCGCATTGGACAGCGTGGAGGAACCGGTTGTGGAATAGCGCACGTGGCCGACGGCCAGCGTGCCCGGAAGTTTTTGCAAAATGGATTCCTTGAAAACTCCGGAGGCAAGCCCCATCCCTTTATGTTCGGAAACATTGCAGCCGTCGGATGAAACGATGCCCGCCGATTCCTGCCCGCGATGCTGCAGCGCAAAAAGACCGAAGTAGGTTATGCGCGCCGCGTCCTCATGCCCGTAAAGGGCAAACACACCGCACGCCTCGCGGGGACGGCTGGAATCATTGTGTTCATCTTCAACAAAGGGCAGCATTTTGCGTCTCCAAATTTCCCCTCCCCCTGCGGGACGCGTGCCCTTTAGGGTAGGGGATTCAGGGGAGGGGTATTTCACCCTCACCCCAGCCCTCTCCCTTCGAGGGAGAGGGAGCAAGTTGCAGGGAACGGTCGCGATAACCTATCCCTACATTTGGTAATACTCCTGCAGGGGGCACACGCCCCAGTCTTCATTGACCAACGCTTTGGCCGCTTCACTCAAAGCCCTTGCGCCGGCCAGAGTCGTTGTATAAATAATGTTATACGTCAAAGCGCCATGCCGGATCCAATAAGCATCCTGCGAAGACTTGCGCCCGACACTGGTGTTGATGATCATCTGAATCTCACCGTTTTTGATCAAGTCCACCACATGTGGCCGGCCTTCGCTGACTTTATTGACGGATGTTGCCCCGATTCCGGCCCGGTTCAAATATTCAGCCGTTCCGCCCGTCGCCAGAATTTTGAAACCGCATTGGAAAAGTGAACCCGCCACCTCCACGATCCCCGCTTTGTGGCAATCGTGAACACTGATGAAGACGGAGCCGGATGTCGGCATTTTGAATCCGGTGGCCATCTGCGATTTGGCAAATGCCAGACCGAAAGAATAGTCAATACCCATAACTTCACCGGTGGATTTCATTTCCGGTCCCAGAATAATATCAACACCGGGAAAGCGGTTAAACGGGAAAACCGCCTCTTTGACGGATACATGCTTTGGAATGATGGTTTGCGTAAACCCGAGCTCCCGTAGGCTCTTGCCCAGCATGACCTTGGTGGCCAGCTTCGCCAGCGGCACGCCGATGGCCTTGCTGACAAACGGCACGGTGCGCGACGCGCGGGGATTGACTTCCAGCACATACAATGTCCCGTCTTTAATGGCATATTGGATATTCATCAGACCCACCACGCCTAACTCCGCAGCCAGCATTCTGGTTTGCTTTTCAATGAGCGCCAATAACGGAGTGGAAATCGTCAGGGACGGCAGGATACAGGCGCTGTCACCGGAATGAATGCCCGCCTCTTCGATGTGTTCCATGATGCCCGCGACCACCGTGGTTTTTCCGTCGGAAATCGCGTCCACATCCACTTCAACGGCGTCTTCCAGAAACTTGTCGATCAAAATCGGGTGACCCGGGGAAACCAGAAGCGCTTTAGCCATGAACGTCCGGAGCGTTTCCGGATCATAAACAATTTCCATCGATCGCCCGCCCAGCACGTAGGAGGGACGCACCAGCACCGGATAGCCGATGCGCTCGGCGGCAACAAGCGCCTGTTCCGCATCCATGGCCGTGTCGTTGTCCGGCTGGCGGAGCTTCAGCTTGCCGACAATCTCCTGGAACCGGTCGCGGTTTTCCGCCCGGTCGATGGCATCCGGCGACGTTCCGATAATCGGCACGCCCGCCGCTTCCAGGCCGCGCGCGAGATTGAGCGGCGTCTGACCGCCAAATTGCACGATGACTCCGTCGGGTTTTTCCGTCTGGAGGATATGCAGCACATCTTCAAGGGTTACCGGTTCGAAGAACAATTTGTCCGACGTGTCGTAATCCGTGCTGACGGTTTCCGGATTGGAGTTGATCATGATGCTTTCCATGCCTTCTTCGCGCAGGGCAAAAGAAGCGTGGACACAGCAGTAGTCAAATTCAATGCCCTGGCCGATGCGGTTGGGCCCGCCGCCGATGATGGCTACTTTCTTTCGGTCCGACGGCCTCGTTTCATTTTCCGTTTCATAGGTGGAATAGTAGTATGGCGTGTAGGCCTCAAATTCCGCCGCGCAGGTATCGACCAGCTTATAAACCGGAAAGATATTTTCCTTTTTGCGCCAGTCACGAATGTCCTGTTCGGTTTTATTCCAAAGCGACCCCAGCGTCCGATCGGAAAAGCCCATCTGTTTGGCGGCGCGCAAAAGCTCCGTCGTCGGCGTTGAGGCCGCGAGTTCATCTTCCGCATCCAGAATATCTTTCATCTGATGCAGAAACCAGGGATCAACCCCGGTGAGGCCGTAAACGTCGTCAACCGTCATGCCTTCCTTGAGCGCCTCGGCAATATAAAAAAGTCTGAGCGAATTGGGTTTGATCAGCTTGCTTTTGATCAGCGATTGTTTTTCCTGCACGTCATCCGGCAAGGCCTGGCCAAAACCAAAGCGGCCGATTTCCAGCGACCGGATGGCCTTTTGCAGCGACTCTTTAAACGTGCGTCCGATGGCCATCGTTTCGCCCACCGACTTCATGGAGGTGGTCAGAAAATCTTCCGTTTCCGGAAATTTCTCAAACGTCCAGCGCGGAATCTTCGTCACCACATAATCAATAGTGGGCTCAAAGGACGCCATCGTTTCGCGCGTGATGTCGTTGGGAATTTCATCGAGCGTGTAGCCCACGGCAAGCTTGGCGGCGATTTTGGCGATGGGGAATCCGGTGGCTTTCGAAGCCAGCGCCGACGAGCGCGACACGCGCGGGTTCATCTCCACAACGATCATTTCGCCCGTTTGCGGATGGATGGCAAACTGCACGTTGGAGCCGCCCGTCTCCACGCCGATTTCGCGCATAATGGCAATGGCGGCGTCCCGCATCTCCTGGTATTCTCGATCCGTAAGGGTTTGCGCCGGCGCGACGGTGATCGACTCGCCGGTGTGGACACCCATCGCGTCGAAGTTTTCGATCGAGCAGATGATGACGACGTTGTCGGCGCGGTCGCGCATCACTTCCAGCTCGTATTCTTTCCAACCCAGGACGGATTGCTCGATCATGACTTCGGAAATCATGCTGGCATCCAGGCCGGCTTTGGCGATTTCCAGGAGTTCTTCGCGGTTATAGGCCACACCACTGCCCGTGCCGCCCAGTGTAAATGAAGCGCGGATGATGATGGGAAAGCCGATGTCTTCGGCAATTTTGAGGACTTCATTCATATTACGGGCAAAGCCGCTTTTCGGCATTCTGAGGCCGATTTTTTCGATGGCATGGCGGAACTTTTCGCGGTCTTCCGCTTTGTGTATGACAGGGAGCTTCGCGCCGATCATCTCGACGCCGTATTTTTCCAGCACGCCGGACTCCGCCAGCGCCACGGCCGTGTTGAGACCCGTCTGGCCGCCCAGCGTCGGCAAAAGTGCGTCGGGGCGCTCCCGCGCGATGATCTTCTCTACAGCCTCCGGCGTGATCGGCTCGATATAGGTGCGGTCGGCCATTTCCGGATCGGTCATGATCGTCGCGGGATTGGAGTTGATCAGGACGACTTCATAGCCTTCCTCGCGCAGCGCCTTCACGGCCTGCGTGCCGGAATAGTCAAACTCACAGGCCTGGCTGATAATGATCGGTCCGGACCCGATGAGCAGTATTTTTTTTATGTCAGTTCTTTTCGGCACTATTTTTTACCAATTTCTTTTTTCCCCCTCCCCGAACCCCTCCCACAAGGGGAGGGGAAACAGAGGGATACCCTCTCCCACTTGTGCCCTTTAGGGTATCGAGGTTCAAGCTGACCATTGTGCGCCTCCCCGCCCCTGGTGGGCGGGGATGGAGGGGAGGGGGAATGTTCTATTCCCACTCAATCGTGCTGGGCGGTTTGGAGCTGACGTCATACACCACGCGGTTGATGCCGCGCACTTCATTGATGATGCGTGTGGAAACGCGCGCCAGCAGGTCCTGCGGCAGTCTCGCCCAGTCCGCCGTCATGGCATCGTCGCTGGTCACGGCCCGAATGGCCACAATATTTTCATACGTGCGCTGATCCCCCATGATGCCGACGCTTTTCAGCGGCAGGAGAATGGTAAACGACTGCCACAGCTTGTAGTAAAGATTCGCCGCGCGGATTTCCTCGATCAGGATCGTATCGGCCTTGCGCAATACGGACAGGCGCTGCGCGGTCACATCTCCGATGATGCGGATGGCCAGACCCGGCCCCGGGAAGGGCTGACGCCAGACCACATCGTCGGCCAGACCCAGCTCTTTGCCCAGCAGGCGAACTTCGTCTTTGAACAAGTGTTTCAGCGGCTCCACCAGTTGCAGCTTCATGGTTTTCGGCAGACCGCCGACATTGTGATGGGACTTGATCACCGCGCTGGGGCCGCCGAAAGCGGAACGCGATTCGATCAGATCCGGATACAAGGTCCCCTGCGCCAGAAATTTCACCCCTTTGATTTTGCGCGCCTCGGCGTCAAAGACTTCAATAAAGGTGCGGCCGATGATTTTGCGTTTCCGTTCGGGCTCGATCACGCCTTTGAGTTTTTTCAGAAAAAGCTTTCCCGACCGGGAAAAATGCAAATTGATGCGCAGATGTTTTTTGAACATGCTGATGACGCGCTCAGCTTCGTTTGCCCGCAGCACGCCGTTATCGACAAACACACAGGTCAGCTGACGGCCGATGGCGCGGTGCAGCAAGACGGCCGCGACGGACGAATCCACCCCGCCGGAAAGCCCCAAAATGACTTTTTCCGAACCCACCTGCCTGCGAATATCATCGACGGCATGGGTGACAAATGATTTCATCGACCAGGATTTTTTGCAGCGGCAGACGGCGAAAAGGAAATTGGCCAGCATTTTTTTGCCGTTCTCCGTGTGAACGACTTCGGGATGAAACTGCAGGCCGTAAAACCGGCTTTTAACATTTTCGATGGCCGCGACCGGCGTATTGGACGTGGAGGCGGTGATGGAAAAACCATCCGGTAGTTCGCCGATGGAATCGCCGTGGCTCATCCAGCATTGTGTTTTTTTCTTGACGCCTGCAAACAGGCCTTTTTGTTTGTTAACAGAAAGTTCGGCAAAGCCGTATTCCCGCTTTTTTGAACGGATGACTTTACCGCCCAGAGAATCAACCATGTATTGAAGGCCGTAGCAGATGCCCAAAATCGGCAGACCCAGGCCGAAAATGCCGCGATCCACGCGCGGCGCGCCCTTTGAGTAGATGCTGGCCGGACCGCCGGAGAGAATGATGCCTTCCGGCGTGAGCGCTTCTATGTCCGGAATGGAAATCGTCGGCGGCTCAATCTGGCAATACACGTGATGCTCGCGCACGCGCCTGGCAATCAACTGGTTATACTGTGAACCGAAATCGATGATTAATATCAAACTGTTATCTCCCCTCTTTTTCACATCCAGCATTGAGAACAAGGGGTCTTGCCACCCGCATGGGTGGTTGCAACCCCTTGTTCTGCTTCATCATGTCAACAAACTGCGCAAACAAATATTCCGTATCGCGCGGCCCCGGAGCCGCTTCGGGATGGTATTGCACGCTCATGGCCGCGGAAAGCGTCATGCCTTCGGAAGTCGCGTCGTTTAAATTCGTGTAGGATTTTTCAGCTTTCCCCGCAACCGATTCCGGCGCCACTACAAAACCGTGATTCTGGGACGTGATTTCGACCCGGCCCGTTTCCAGATTCTTGACGGGTTGATTAATGCCGTGATGGCCGAATTTCAACTTTTCCGTATAACCGCCAAGCGCCTGGCCGATCATCTGATGCCCCAGGCAGATGCCGAATACCGGCGCCTTTCCGATCACGTCGCGGACCGCATCCACAATATAGGGAAGCGCGGCCGGATCGCCCGGGCCGTTCGACAGCAGCACACCGTCGGGCTGGTGGGATAAAATCTGAGCGCCGGTTGAACAGGCGGGGACAACGACAACGTCGCATCCATGGCTTTCCAGAAGCCTTAAAATATTATATTTGACGCCGCAGTCGATCACAACAACCCGCATTTTTCTGCCGGGCTTTTGGGCGGGAATCCTGCTTTCAGACGGAGCGCCTTTCTGCCACCAATAGGGTTTCCGGCAGGAGACGTCCCGCACCAGATCGCGCCCGACCAGACCCGGATAGGCCCGCACTTTTGTAAGCAACTCGGGGATGTTTTTCGTCTCCGTGGTAATCATCCCCTTCATGGAACCTGTCAGGCGCAGACGGCGCGTGAGCGCGCGTGTGTCGATGCCGGTGAGTCCGATCTTGCCGGAATCTTCCAGAAAGGATTTTAAACTTTTTTTCATCCGCCAGTTGCTGGGATGGTCTTGATACTCCCTGACGATGAAACCTTCCAGATGAAGGCCCGCCGATTCCATGTCCTCATCGT
>JAQVQT010000083.1 GCA_028701435.1 Smithellaceae bacterium
CGCACACGTGGGGGAGGGTGATAAACGGTTTACCCCTCCCCTCAATCCCCTCCCACAAGGGGAGGGGCGGTCAAAGGACGGTAATGGTAAATGGCAACAACACAAAAAATTCATACGCCGTTGACCCCTGAAGTCATTGCGTCTCTGCGCGCAGGCGATACGGTCCTGCTCAGCGGCGATCTTTATACGGCCCGCGACACGGCGCATCGTCGAATGGTGGATGCCGTCAAAAAGGGTTTGCCTCTGCCGATGGATTTGAAGACGGCGGTCCTTTTTTATGCCGCCCCCTCGCCCACGCCGCCCGGAAAGATCATCGGCTCCATCGGGCCGACCACCAGCTACCGGATGGATGCCTTCACGCCGGGGCTGATGGAACAGGGTTTGAGGGTTATGATCGGCAAAGGCAGCCGTTCTTCAGAAGTGGCGGCTGCCATTCAAACATACGGCGGGGTTTATTTCGGCGCCATCGGCGGCATCGCCGCTCTGACCGCGCGCTGCATCGTCCGCATGGAGACGGCCGCCTATGAGGATCTGGGCCCGGAGGCCATCCGCTTACTCACGGTCGTGGACCTGCCTCTCGTCGTCGTGAATGACTCAAAGGGGAACGATCTGTATAAAACCGAGCAGAACAAGTGGCGCATCTTGTTGTAATACCGATTATTTTATAGAATCAAGAAAAGATATTGACTCAAAAAACCATCTATATTAAGGAAAACGGTCATTTTGTAAACATTAACGAAGGAGACTGCGATACATGATTGAAGTGAGATGGCATGGACGGGGTGGACAGGGGGCGGTCACATCGGTGGAATTGCTGGCCGTGTCGGCCATCGCCGCCGGAAAATTCGCTCAGGGGTTTCCCAGTTTCGGTCCGGAAAGAAGAGGCGCGCCTGTTGCGGCGTTTACCCGTGTTGCCGACAAAAAAATCAACGTTCGCTCCGGAATCTATGAACCCGACGTGGTTCTGGTGCTCGATTCCAGTTTGATCGGTCTCATCAACGTGACCGAGGGCTTAAAGCCGGACGGCAAATTGATCGTCAATACGCCGAAATCCCCGGAAGACATTCGCAAGGCGCTCGATTACAAGGGGACGCTGGCGCTGGTGGACGGCACAGGCATCGCCCGCAAAGAAATGGGAGTGCCCATTGCCAACACCACGATGATCGGCGCGCTACTCAAGGTTACCGGGATTATGGAACTGGATGCGATGAAAGAAGCCATAGAGCACCGTTTTGGCCGAATCGCCCAGAAGAACCTGAATGCGATGAAACGGGCTTACGACGAAATAAAAATATACAATTAAGGGGTAGATCTCAATGGCATTAAAATCATGGAAAGAACTTCCCATCGGGTGCGTGGTTTCCGACCCGGGAAGCGCCAGCGAATATCATACGGGAAGCTGGCGGTCTCAACGGCCGATCTGGGATAATGCAAAATGCATCAAGTGCGGCATTTGTTATGTTTATTGTCCGGAAGGTTGTGTGCAGCAGACCGAAGACGGTTTTTTTAAGGCAGACCTGGATTATTGCAAGGGCTGCGGTATTTGCTCGCATGAATGCTGGCCCCGGGCGATCAAGATGGTGGAGGAGGAGTAGCATGGGAAAACGCATTGGAATGGAAGTGGCAATTGCCGTAGCGGAAGCCGTCGGCCTTTGCGATATCGATATGGCCGCCGTTTACCCCATTACCCCCCAGTCGCACATCGCGGAACATCTTTCCGATCTGGTTGCCAATGGTGAAATTGACGCGGAATTTGTAACCGTTGAATCGGAGCATTCGGCGATGAGCGCCGTGATCGGCGCCTCCGGTGCGGGAGCCCGATCTTTTACGGCGACCAGCTCCCAGGGCCTGATGCTGATGCATGAATTGCTTCCGATTGCCTCGGCGATGCGTCTTCCGATCTGCATGGCCATCGCCAATCGCGCGGTTTCCGGTCCCTTGAATATTTTAAATGATCACACCGACATCATGCCCCAGCGCGATTCGGGGTGGATTTCTCTTTTTGTGGAAAACGGCCAGGAAGCCATTGATCTGTCCATTCAAGCTTTCAAAATTGCAGAGCACAAGGATGTCATGCTGCCGGTCTGCGTCAACATCGACGGTTTTCAGTTGACGCATATGGTGGAGCCTTTTGAAATGCCCTCCAAAGAGGAAGTGGAGAAATTTCTGCCGCCGTTTGTTCCGCACGCGACGCTGCACCCCGCGAAACCTGTAACCATGGGCGCTTTTGCCATGTCCGATTATTTTACGGAAATCATGAAGGCCAAAAATGAAGCCCTCAAGAGCTCCAAAAAAGTCATTCTGGAGGTTTGGGATGAATGGGCAAGATTATTCGGCCGGGCGTACAAACCGGTGGAAACGTATCAGGCGGAGGATGCGGACGTCCTGATGCTGACGATGGGGTCCATGGGCGAAACCGCGCAGATGGCCATCGATCAGCTTCGCGCGAAAGGCATCAAGGCCGGTTTGGTGAAGCTGCGGTTGTGGCGTCCCTTCCCGCTTGCGGAAATTAAAGCGGTTTTAAAAAATGTGAAAAAACTGATCGTTACCGACCGCGCCATATCGTTCGGCGGTCCCGGCGGTCCTGTCTTTTCTGAAATCAAATCCGCCATGTATGCGGAAGCCCGGCGTCCCCTGATATACAATTATATTTACGGACTGGGCGGGCGCGACGTGGCGGTGGGAGAGTTTGTCGGTATGTTTGATAAGGTTCTGGCGGATACGAAAAATGAAGCCGCGGACACCTACGAATTCTGGGGGGTAAGAGAATAATGAATATTGTAGAAAACTTTGATTTATTTGCCCCAAGGCTGATCAATAAACAGGAATTGCTATCGTCGGGTCACCGCGCCTGCTCCGGCTGCGCCGAGGTTCTGGCCGTGCGATTGATGTGCAAGGCGCTTGGTGAAAATACGATTATTGCTTCCGCGACCGGTTGTATGGAAATCGTCTCCAGTATGTTTCCCACCACGGCGTGGCGCGTGCCCTGGATCCATGTCGCCTTTGAAAATACGGCGGCCGTGGCCTCGGGCGTCGAAGCCGGCTTAAAAGCCCTGCGCAAGAAAGGCAAAATTGATGACCGCTATATTAAAGTGGTCGGCATGGCCGGCGACGGCGGCACCATGGACATTGGCTTCCAGGCGCTTTCCGGCGCGATGGAGCGTGGCCATGACATGATTTTTGTCTGTTTTGACAATGAAGCCTATATGAACACCGGCATTCAGCGATCCAGCGGCACGCCGATGGGAGCTTCCACCACGACCGCGCCCGCGGGCAAGGTGAGTTCCGGTCAGAAAACATGGAAGAAGAACATGGCGGAAATCATGGTCGCCCACGAGATTCCGTATGTGGCCACCGTGTGTCCGAGTTATCCGCTGGATTTCATCCGAAAAATCGAAAAAGCCAAAAGCATTCAGGGACCTTCCTATATCCATTGCTTTTCCATGTGTCCAACGGGCTGGCGTTCTCCTTCTCATACGGCAATATCCATGGGGCGCCTGGCCGTGGAAACCGGCGTTTTCCCGCTGTTTGAAGTCGAGCACGGTCACTACCGGATTTCTCCGGATATGCCCAGGAAGCTTCGGCCGATCCGCCAGTACTTCAAACCGCAGGGACGCTTCCGCCATTTGAAAGATGATGAGATCGATCAAATCCAGGAGCGTGTGACCCTGGAGTATCAAAAGCTGATGGGAAAGGCTAAATATTTATAAACAGGAAACAAAGAGGGAGCCCCTCAGAAGATGACCGAGGTGAATGAAGAATGACGAAACCGATCAGTGTTGCAGCAAAAACCAGACAGATTGTCAAAAAACACGGGGGCGGCAAAAGCGCCATGATTGCCGTGTTGCAGGATATTCAGGAGGCCTTCAATTACCTTCCGAAGGAAGCGCTGAAGACGGCGGCCAAAGCGATGAATGTGCCGATGAGCCGCGTTTATGAAGCGGCGACGTTTTACACCGCGTTCAGCCTGAAACCGCGCGGCAAACACATCGTCAAAATCTGCAAGGGAACTGCCTGCCACGTCCGCGGCGCGGCCATCCTTCAGGACCGGTTCGAAACCACGCTGGGCATCAAGCCGGGGCAAACAACAGCGGATGGAAACTTTTCACTGGAAACCGTGAATTGTGTCGGCGCCTGCGCGCTGGGACCGGTGGTGGTCATCAACGCCGATTATCACGGGCAGGTAACCATCAACAAAGTGGATAAAATCATCAAAAAGATCAATGAAGAGGGGGCGCAGTCATGAACGAAAATCCGGATACTCAAGCCCGCCAGATTATGGATAATTTGACCCTGTATTACGGTCCGAAGAAAAAATTTGTTGCGATTTGCGCCGGCACCGGCTGCCGCGCATCCGGCAGCCTCAAGGTGAAAGAAGCGCTGGAAGCCGAATTGAAAAAGCAGAATTTAGGCGACGTGGACGTGCTGGCCACCGGCTGCCTGGGGTTTTGTGAAAAAGGCCCCATGATGGTCATCCATCCCGACAAATATTTTTATCAGCATGTAAAAGTCGAAGACGTTCCGGAAATCATCTCCAAAACCGTCGCCAAAGGCGAAGTGATCAGCCGCCTGCTTTACCGCCATCCGGAAACCAAAAAAACTCTTTTCCGCGAGGAAGATCTGCCCTTTTACAAAAAGCAGCACCGGGTGGTCTTCGGCCAGAACGGCATGATCGATCCGGCGCGCATTGAAGATTATTTTGCCATCAACGGCTATCAGGCGCTGGGCAAAGTGCTTTCCGAAATGACGCCCGAAGACGTGATCAGTGAAGTGAAAAAAGCCGGTCTTCGGGGCCGCGGCGGCGGAGGCTTTCACGCAGCCGTCAAGTGGGAAGGCGTCCGCAGGGCGCATGGCGATCCCAAGTATGTCATCGCCAACGGCGATGAAGGCGATCCCGGCGCATATATGGACCGCAGCCTCATGGAAGGCAACCCGCACAGCGTGATCGAAGGCATGATCATCGGCGCGTATGCGGTCGGTTCGAACCAGGGCTACATCTACGTCCGGAACGAATATCCGCTCGCGGTGACGCACCTGAGCATCGCCATTGAGGCGGCGCGGGAAATGGGACTTCTGGGGAAAAATATTCTGGGCACGGATTTCTCCTTTGATATTCAAATCACCAAGGGAGCGGGCGCGTTTGTCTGCGGCGAGTCTTCCGCCCTGTTTGCCTCCGTGGAAGGCCGCGCCGGCGAGCCGCGCGCGAAATACGTCCACGCGGTGGAAAAGGGCCTGTACGACAAGCCCACCGTCCTCAACAACGTGGAAACCTGGGCCAATGTTCCGCTGATCATCAACCGCGGGGCGGACTGGTACAACTCTATTGGAACCGAAGGTTCAAAGGGAACGAAAATCTTCTCGCTGGTCGGCAAGATCAACAACACGGGGCTCATTGAAGTTCCGATGGGCACGACGCTCTACGAAATCATCTACGACATGGGCGGCGGCATTCCCAACGGCAAGAAGTTTAAGGCCGTCCAGACCGGCGGCCCCTCGGGCGGCTGCATTCCGGAGAGCCTGCTGGATATTCCCGTGGATTTTGACAAGCTTTACGAAGTCGGGTCGATGATGGGCTCCGGCGGCATGATCGTCATGGACGAAACGTCCTGTATGGTGGACGTTGCCCGATATTTCCTGGAGTTTTTGAAGGAAGAATCCTGCGGCAAGTGCGTGCCCTGCCGTGAAGGCGTTCGCCGAATGAGCGACATTCTGGAAGACATCTGCGCGGGAAAGGGCAGGGAAGGAGACGTGGAGCTCCTGGAAACCATGGGAAAGGCGATTGCCGACGGTTCGCTTTGTGCCCTGGGCGGCTCCGCGCCCAACCCGGTGTTGAGCACAATTCGGTATTTCCGTGAAGAGTATGACGCGCACATTCGGGATCACCGCTGTCCGGCAGGCGTTTGCAAGGCGCTCATCCGCTACAGCATCGACGCGGAAAAATGCACCGGCTGCGGCGTATGCGTCAAAGTCTGCGCCACGAAGGCCATTTCCGGCGAAAAGAAAAAAGCGCATGTTATTGACAAAGATCAATGCACCCGTTGCGGCGCCTGTATCCAGAGCTGCAAATTCGATGCAATCAACGTGAAGTAGAGGTGGAGCAAGCCATGGTAAATATGATGATAGACGGAAAAAAGGTGTCGGCGCCCAAAGGCACGATGCTTCTGGAATCCATACGCGGCGCGGGGATTGCCGTTCCCACCCTTTGCGCGCATGAAGCGATCTCCCGGTCCGGTGCATGCCGCCTGTGCGTGGTGGAAATCAAAAAGGGAAACCGGACCCGGATCGTCACCTCCTGCCTCTACGGCGTGGAAGAAGGGCTGATTGTTGACACCAAAAGCGAGCGGGTTCTCAATGTGCGCCGGCTGGTCATGGAATTGCTTCTCGCGCGCTGCCCGGAATCCGACGTTCTGCAAAAGATGGCCCGCGACATGGGCGTGGAGCCTCAGCCCCGGTATGCCGTCGATACGGACAAGGGCAAGTGCATTTTGTGCCGCTCCTGCGTGCGTGTCTGCGAGGAAGTGGTCGGCGTAAGCGCCATCGGGTTGTTCTCCCGGGGGTCTTACAAAGAAGTCGGCACGCCGTATAATGAAAAATCGGATGTCTGCATCGGCTGCGGCGCCTGCGTCTATGTCTGTCCGACCGGGCATATCGAAATGATTTCGACCGGCGACAAGCGCAAAATATGGGGCCGTACCTTTAAAATGCAGGCTTGCTCCAAGTGCGGCAAATTCTTCGCTCCCGTGGACCAGTTGAAGTTCATCAGCAAGAAAACCGGCACGTCCATGGAAGAGCTGTCCGTCTGCACGGAATGCCGTTGAACCGTTCAGCATTTTCCCCTCCCCCTAAAAAATGAGCCCGGTCCTGAAAATTTCAGGCCGGGCTTTTTAAGGAAAACCTGCTTTGATGAAAGCATCCCTTTACAGCTTCAGTGCAAACATTCACCGGGAGGAAAGAGAGCCATGAAGGATTCGAGCCACGGGGTGATCCGGCTTCTGACCCGGCTGCGTGACGCGCGCCTCGTCTGGGATGTCATGGGGTCTCTTTACAACCAGCGGATATACCCTCTGATTGCCGGGCTCTACGAATCCATCGCGGAAGAGCTGGTCCTGCCGGACCGGGCGCGAATTCTCGAGGCGGGCGCGGGTCGGGGCTACCTGTCGCTTTTGCTGGCATCCCGCCATCCGGACGCAAGATTTACGGGAATCGATTTCTCCCGAATGCAGGTTTGCAGGGCCGAGCGTTACCGCCGCCAGAGAAAAATCTTCAACTGTTCTTTTCAGCAGAGCAATGTTCTGAGGCTGCCGTTTCCGGAGGCGGTCTTTGACGCGGCGGTCAGTGTGGGCTCGATCAAGCACTGGTCCGATCCTCACCGGGGGCTGACGGAGCTGCGGCGGGTCATCAAACCGGGCGGCTGCCTGATGATCGCCGAAACGGACCGTGAAGCGCCGGATGATGTGCTCCGGCAATTCGTCAAACGCTTTCCCATCCCTTTGGTGCCGGAAGGTCTTCTTTTCTGGGGACTGCGCCACGTCGTCTTCGGGCAGAGCCTGTCGGAAGACGAACTGGCGGACGCAACGGGCCGGGCCGGGTTTCATCCGGTCGAACGCAGGCCGGTGCCCACCTGTCCCTATGTCATGGTAAAAGCCTGGAAATAAAACGGCGGCCGGGCGGGTGTCCTTTGAGGGTCTAAGGGTTCGGTTCCTGAACTTTCAAAAAATTCTTCACCTCTTCCAGAAAGGAAAAGGACAGAGTTTTCCCGTCCCGGGTGCGGATATTCACGGTCTCCG
>JAQVQT010000004.1 GCA_028701435.1 Smithellaceae bacterium
ATCTAATAGTTCATCTTGCAGTGAAAGGCGGCAAGTGATAAAAGCCGCCAGCCATTTTTTTGGAAAGGTTTTGAGAAGTTTGCATCATGAAGAATAAACTGATTGCCCTGATCGCCCGTTCCGTTGAGGCCTGCAACGGCAAGGGCTTGCTGCCGGAGGTGGATCTGTCGCGCATTGAAATCGAGGTGCCGGCCAATCCGGAACACGGCGACTACGCCTCCAACGTGGCCATGATTCTCGCCTCTCAGGCTAAACAAAATCCCCGCAAGATCGCCCAGTCAATTCAGGAAAACCTGGATGATTCGGAAGGCATTCTCGAGAGGACACAAATCGCCGGCCCCGGATTTTTGAATTTTGTGCTCAAAGATGATTTGTGGCGCAACGTGCTGCGGGATATTCTGGAACAGAAGGACCGGTACGGCTGCGTTCCGATCGGCAAAGGAAAAAAAATTCAGTTGGAGTTTGTCAGCGCCAACCCGACGGGGCCTCTGCACATTGGCCATGCGAGGGGGGCGGTGGTGGGCGATGTCCTCTCCAACCTGTTTGAGGCGGAAGGTTACGCCGTCTCCAGGGAATATTACATCAACGACGCGGGAAACCAGATGAACAATCTGGGCAAATCCGTCTGGTATCGCCTGCGGGAGCTTACGGGGGAAAAAATCGAATTTCCGGACAACTGCTACCGGGGAGATTATATCAAGGAAATCTCAGGGGATATCTTCCGAAAGGAAGGCGGTCGTTGTCTTGGCGAAAACGAGGAGACGACGATTCAACGCTTCAACGAAATCGCCGGTGCGGTCATTCTTGACGGAATCCGTCAGGACTTGAAGGATTTCGGTGTAACCTTCGACTGCTATTTCAGCGAGAAGGAGCTGTACAGGGAAAACGGCGTCGGTCGTCTTCTGGACGACCTGAAGAGGCAGGGCTTTATTTATTCCGACGGGGAGACGCTGTGGTTTAAAACCACTGCCTACGGAGACGACAAGGACCGGGTGGTGATCCGGAAAAACGGAGAGCCAACCTACTTCGCGGCCGACATCGCCTACCATGCCAACAAGTTTTCCCGCGGGTTCGACACGCTGATCGACATCTGGGGAGCGGATCACCACGGATACATCCCCCGCCTTCAGGCCGCGATTCAGGCGCTGGGACGCGATAAGGACGATCTGAAAATCATTCTGGTGCAACTGGTCAATCTGCTGCGGGCGGGCGAACCGGTGGCCATGTCCACGCGCTCCGGCGAATTCGTCACCTTGCGCGAAGTGCTCGATGAAGTGGGAAAGGACGCCGCGCGCTATCATTTTCTGATGCGCCGGTCGGACAGTCATCTGGATTTTGACCTGGAGGTTGCCAAAAAGCAGTCCAACGAGAATCCGGTCTTTTACGTCCAGTATGCCCACGCGCGAATCTGCAGCATTCTCCGGATGGCGCAGGAGCGGGGAATGTCTCTGCCGGATTTCGCGGCGATCCATCCCGCTCTGCTTGCCGAACCGGAGGAAAGAACGCTGATCAAAATGATGGCGCGCTATCCCGAAATGCTGGAAGGCGCGGTCAAAACCCTCGAGGTTCACCGCATCACCTTTTACCTCAATGAGCTGGCGGGCATGTTTCACGGCTACTACAACAAATACAAGGTGGTCACGGAAGATGCGGCGCTTTCGTCCGCGCGCCTCGTGCTGGTCGAGGCGGTGCGCCAGGTGCTGGTCAATGCGCTGAAGATTATGGGCGTGGGCGCGCCTGTAAAAATGTAGGGAGACACCATGGGTTCGGGGAACATCAGGAAATTTGAAATCAGGCTGGGGCAGACCGGATTGATGGTCCTGATCGTCGGGATGGTTGTTCTGTTGTGCCTTTCCTTCCTGTTCGGCGTCGGGGTGGGAAAAAACATCGACACCTATCCCGAGAAAATTTCTTCCCTGCCGCAGCGCTTCCTCGCACTGTTCTGGCGGCCGGCCAAGATTGCAGGCAGCCGGAATGAGGGGCAAAATACAACGGCGCAGACCCCGCAGGGCAATGTGGATCTGGCGTTTCATCAGGCGCTGACCAGTTCCAAAACCGTGCCGATTCAACCCCAGCCGGACACCAAAAAGACAATGGAGGTTGAAGCTTTCGCGGACAGCGAAGCCTCTCCGCCGGCGAAGCCCACAGCTTTTCGTCAAAAGGAAAAAGCTCCGCAGGCAAAGACCGAAGCGGCGGGGCGGAAGAAGGCCGTCAGTGAAAAAACCGCCGTGGAAAGCAAATCCAAAGGCAGCCAGGCCGATGGAGTCTCCGGATCCTATCAGGTGTACGTGGCTTCCCTGAAGGAGAAGGCAAAGGCCGATCAGATTCACAAGATGGTCGCCCGGACGGGGTATGCGTCAAAGGTTGTGAAAGTGGACCTTAAAGAGAAAGGCCTGTGGTATCGTGTGATCGCCACGGGATTTGATTCAAAGGCCAAGGCCGAGGCCGCGGCCGCCAAGCTCTCCAAAAAGGCCAAAACGAAATGCATCGTGCGCGAGGCCACGGCCGGCAAGGCCGGGAAATCCTGACAAACACGCCCCGACCGATGCGCCGGTCTTTGGCGAAGCGAGGCCGGCGTGCGAAAATGGAATGAAGGTTTGAAAAATGTTTGAAAGTCTTGCGGAAAAACTGGAAGGGATTTTTAAAAAACTCAAAGGCCGCGGCGTCCTCAATGAGGAAAGCGTCAATGCGGCGCTTCGGGAAATCCGCATGGCGCTTTTAGAAGCGGACGTGAACTTCAAGGTCGTCAAGGATTTTATTGAAGAGGTTCGCGGGCGCGCCGTCGGCAAGGAAGTGCTGGAGAGCCTCACGCCCGGACAGCAGGTGGTCAAGATCGTGCATGACCGCCTGGTGGAACTGATGGGCTCCACCAGCGCCAACATCAAATTTGGTTCGCGAATTCCCGCGCCGGTTATGCTCGTCGGCCTCCAGGGGTGCGGAAAAACGACAACGGCCGCCAAACTGGCGAGGCTCCTTTCCGCGGAAAAAAGGGTTTACCTGGTGTCCGCCGACGTTTACCGGCCCGCCGCAATGGAGCAGTTGGCCGTTCTCGGCCGGCAGATCAAGGCCGGCGTTTTTGAGGCCGGCTCCCTGAAAGATCCCGTAAAAATCTGCGTGGAGGCTCTCGAACAGGCCAGAAGGGAAGGGTACGAAGTTGTCCTGATCGACACCGCCGGCCGGCTGCACATTGACGAGCCGCTGATGGAGGAGCTCCGCCGGATCAAGGAGGCGGTCAACCCGGCCGAAATTCTGTATGTGGCGGACGCCATGACCGGTCAGGATGCGGTCAATGTCGGGGCGAAGTTCAATGAACTGATCGGCATTGACGGCGTCATCATGACGAAGATGGACGGCGACGCGCGCGGCGGGGCGGCCCTGTCCCTGAGAGCCGTTGTGGGCAAGCCGCTCAAATTTGTCGGCGTCGGCGAAAAAATTGACGCGCTGGAGGTTTTTCATCCGGAGCGGATGGCCAACCGGATTCTCGGCATGGGGGACATTTTGTCGCTGGTGGAAAAGGCGCAGGCCAGCATTGATGAAAAAACCGCCCGGCAGATGCAGGAGAGTCTGCGGAAAAGCGATTTTACATTGGAGGATTTTCGCAGCCAACTCAAACAGATCAAAAAAATGGGCCCCCTCAAGGACATGATCGGGATGATTCCGGGCATGGGCAAAATCAAGGCGCTCAAAGGCATGGAGCCGGATGACGGGGAGCTTGTGAAAATCGCGGCGATCATTGATTCCATGACGAAGAAAGAACGGAACAATTACCTGATCATTGACGGCCGCAGGCGAAAAAGAATCGCTTCGGGAAGCGGAACAACGGTTCAGGACGTCAATCGGCTTTTGAAAAATTACATCGAGATCCGGAAGATGATGAAAAAAATAAATTCCAAAGGCGGCGTAAAGGCGTTGATGAGGAATTTCCCCTTTTAAAATCAAATGAATTATGATAGAAAACAAAACAATTTTTTATTGAAGGAGGTTTGGAGTAAAACTACATGGCAGTCAAAATTCGATTAACCCGCATGGGTGCGAAAGGCAAACCGTTTTATCGTATCGTCGCCGCGGACAAGGCATATCCCCGCGACGGAAGATTTCTTGAGATTTTAGGAAATTATGATCCCAAGAAAAATCCCGCGGAAATCACTTTAAAGGAAGACCGGGTTCGCGACTGGTTGTCCAAAGGCGCAAAACCGACGCTGACCGTTTCTCATTTGTTGAAGACAAAAGGCATCGCCGCCGCCGTCAAATAGCGGGGTGGCTGCCGATCACCAATGAAAAAATACAGGATTAGAACCTCACATCGTTGAACTGAAAAACCCGTAGGAATGTTGAAGCGAATTTTCAGATGCATTAACCAAAACCAGTGGAGGGGCTGACGATGAAAGATCTGATTAAGTATATTTCTCAAGCTTTGGTTGATAATCCTGATCAGGTGGAAGTAACGGAAGTGATCGGCGAGCAGACGTCCGTCATTGAACTGCGCGTGGCCAAGGAGGATTTGGGAAAAGTCATCGGCAAGCAGGGAAGGACGGCCAAAGCCATCCGCACCATTTTGAGCGCCACCTCCGCCAAAATCCACAAGCGCGCGGTGCTGGAAATCATTGAATAAAGATGGATCTGTTTGTTTTCGGGGAGATTGTCAAAACCCGCGGTCTCCACGGCTGTCTGAAAGCCCTGTCTTTTTTGGAGTCATCGGAGCTTCTGGAAGGGCTGACGTTTGCTTACGTGGAATCGCCGTCCGGCCGGAAAAGCCGACATGAAATAAAAAAAATAAATTCTTCCGGCAAATTTCTTTTTCTGGAAATCAAGGATATTTCCGACGTGGACGCGGCCCGGGCGTTTGTCGGGTGTAAGCTGCTCCTGCCGCGGGAGATGCTGGAAGCTCTCCCGGCGGATGAGTATTACTGGCATGACATCATCGGATTGGATGTCTATACGCCGGCAGGCCGTCCTCTGGGGCGCATAGAATCCATTTTTTCCACGGGCGCCCATGATGTTTATGTCTGCCGGGGAGACGAGGGAGAAATTCTGATTCCCGCGACGGCCGGCGTTGTGGAGCAGGTTGACATTGCCGGAAAAAAAATGATCATCAATCTTCTGGAAGGCCTTCTGCCGTGATCCGATTTGATGTCTTGTCCATTTTCCCGGAAATGCTGCAATCGCCCCTTGAGTTCAGCCTTCTGAAGAAGGCCCGTGAAAAAGGGCTCGTCGAGATCGGCCTGCATAACATCCGCGACTGGGCGGAAGACAAACACCGCATGACGGACGACGCTCCCTATGGCGGGGGCTGCGGAATGGTTATGAAGGTTGAGCCGGTGGCGCGGGCTGTGGCGGCGGTGAAGCAGACCGGGGAGGCTTCGCTGGTTGTGCTGATGACGCCACAGGGGGAAATCTTTCGCCAGGAAATCGCGGCCGAGTTTGCCCGGCACAAACAGATCATTCTGATTTGCGGGCGATATGAAGGGTTTGACGAGCGGATTCGGGAGCGCCTGGCGGATCGGGAGATCTCGCTGGGCGACTATATTCTGACGGGAGGGGAGCTTTCCGCGCTGGTGGTGATCGACGCCGTCGCCAGACTGATCCCCGGCGTGCTGGGAAACGACGCCTCGGTGTCCAGGGAATCTTTTTCGCAGGGGCTTCTGGAATATCCGCAGTACACCCGCCCGGCCGAGTATTCAGGCTGGAGCGTTCCGGAGGTGCTGCTTTCCGGAAACCATGCCCGGATCGAGCGCTGGCAGCGGATCGAGGCGCTTCGACGCACCTGGCAAAGAAGGCCTGAACTGCTTGAAAAAACACAGCTCGGCGAGGAAGACAGGAAGATTTTGGAAAAAATTAAACAGGGCCGGATATAAAGGCTTGATTTTCAGACGGGTTTGGGGTAATGAAACCCACTTTTAAAGGCAGCGTCATTCGTATCTCGAAGGTTGCAGGAGGAACAGAAACATGAATGTATTGGAAATGATTGAAAAAGAACAGATGAGAGGCGATATTCCCGCCTTTAAAACGGGCGACACCGTTAAAGTATATGTGCGGATCATTGAAGGACAGAAGCAGAGAATTCAGGCTTTTGAAGGCGTGGTCATCCGCAAGCGCCGCGGCAACAGCCGGGCGAATTTCACGGTCCGAAAGGTGTCCTACGGCGTTGGCGTTGAAAGAACATTCCCCATGCATTCGCCGGTGATTGACCGTGTTGAAGTGGTTTCCCGCGGAGTGGTCCGCCGCTCGCGTCTGTATTATCTGAGAAGCCTCAGAGGGAAAAAGGCAAGAATCAAGGAAGCCGCCAACAACTGATGCCGTAAATACGGCTTCATTTTTTTCGATGAATATATTCGAAAAGCTTGCGCAGGTTGAAGGCTATCGATGCGTCGCCGGTGTTGACGAAGCAGGCCGGGGCCCGTTGGCGGGCCCGGTGGTGGCCGCGGCCGTTATCTTCCCGCCCGAATATTCCAATGCTGAAATCAACGATTCCAAGAAACTGACCGCTTCCAAAAGAGACGAGCTCTACCGGATCATCACCGCGGAGGCGACGGCCGTAGGCGTCGGCGTTGTGGAAGCGGACGTCATCGACCGGATCAATATCCTTCAGGCGTCGCTTCAGGCAATGCGCGAAGCGGTGCTGGACCTTGAGGTGAAGCCGGATTATCTCCTGATTGACGGGCTTCACCCGATCGACTTCGACGCGCCGCAAAAGGCGATCGTCAAAGGGGATTCGCTCAGCGTGTCTATCGCCGCCGCGTCCATCATCGCGAAGGTTTCCCGCGACCGGATCATGGAGATGTATCACCGGCAATTTCCCCAGTACAACTTTCTGAAGAATAAAGGCTACGGCACGGCCGGGCATCGAAAGATCCTTCGGGAAATCGGCATGTGTAAGATTCATCGCCGTTCCTTTCATTTAAAAAACAAAAATCTTCCGCAAACCGCGCTGGACTGGTCTGAATGAACGATCGGAAAGACAGGCGAAAAATCATCACCGGCAAAACCGGGGAAGGGATTGCCGCGGGTTTTTTGACGCAAAACGGTTATCAGATTCTCGATGTCAATTACCGCTGTCCCATCGGGGAGATCGACATGGTCGCCCGTGAAAAGGGCGACCTGGTGTTTGTGGAAGTCAAGACGCGAAAATCGAGCGCGATGGGATACCCGGAGCAGGCGGTGGGCACGGCCAAACAGAAAAAAATGTCGCAGCTGGCGTTGTGGTATCTGCGGGACAAAAAGGTCGAAGACGCCTCCGTCCGCTTTGACGTGGTGGCCATTCTCATGCTTCCGTCCGGAAACGACATCCGTCTGATCCGCAACGCGTTCGACTTTATTTCCTTCGGCTAACCGTCCTCTTTCCGCATTTTGTTGCCGTGGTGGAGGGTTCGGGGCTTAAAAACGGGTCAGGGCCGGTTTCCCGATCGGAAACACGTTGAAGCCGATCTCAAAGCATTTCCGGTGATCGACGATATTGCGGCCGTCGAACAGGAACGCGGGTTTGACCATGGATTTGTAAATTTTCCGGTAATCCAGTTTCCGGTAGGCCTCCCAGTCCGTCATGACGGCCAGCGCGTGGCATCCTGCCGCCGCCCGGTAGGGGTCTTCGACATAGCTGATCTTTCCTTTTTCATGCGCCAGATCGGCGGCTGCGTTCGCCAGCGCCTGGGGATCGGAAATGACCACTTCGGCATGTTCCGCCAGCAGCTTTCGGGTGATGTGGATGGCCGGGCTTTCACGCGTGTCGCCGGTGTCGGCTTTAAAGGCAAATCCCAGGACGCAGATTTTTTTCCCGGCCAGCGTGTTGAACATGGATCGCAGGATATTGGCGATGAACCGGTCCTGCTGGTATTCATTGATTCTGACGACGCTTTCCCAGTATGCGGCCACTTCCGGCAGACCGTAAAAACGGCACAGGTACACCAGGTTCAGAATGTCTTTCTTGAAGCAGGATCCGCCGAAGCCGATGCCCGCCTTGAGAAATTTGGCGCCGATGCGGCTGTCCGTGCCCACGGCATGCGCGACTTCGGAGATGTCGGCGTCCGCCTTTTCACAAAGCGCCGAGATGGAATTGATGGAGGATACGCGCTGCGCCAGAAAGGCGTTCGCCACCAGTTTGGAAAGTTCGGCGCTCCAGATGTTCGAGGTAATGATCTTTTCACGCGGAAGCCAGCGGGTGTATATTTCCACGAGCGCCGCGCGGGCGGCCAGTCCGCTTTTGGTTTCGCGCGAACCGATCAAAACCCGGTCGGGATTTTCCAGATCGTTGACGGCGGTTCCTTCCGCCATGAATTCCGGATTGGAAAGAACGTCAAACGTGACGTTTTTCTTTCCCGACGACAGAATCCGTTCCATGGCCTGCGCCGTTTTGATCGGCAGCGTGCTTTTTTCAATGACAATTTTCGAGGTTTTTGAATTTTCGAGAATCTGCCGGGCGGTTTTTTCCCAGTATTGCAGGTCGGCGGCCATGCCGGCGCCCGCGCCGAAGGTTTTGGTCGGCGTGTTGACGCAGACGAAAATGATGTCGTTTTCCTGAATTTGCGCTTCGACGTCCGTGGAAAAGAAAAGATTCCGGCCGCGCGTTTTCCGGACGATGGCGTCGAGGCCGGGTTCATACACGGGAAGCCTGTCCGAATTCCAGGCGGCGATGCGTTCGGGATTGATGTCAACAACGGTCACTTTATAGTCCGGGCATTTGGAGGCGATCATGACCATCGAGGGGGCTCCGACATAGCCTGCGCCGATGCCGAGGATTTTTTTCTTGAATTTCATATTTTCCGTTTCCTTCCGCTGCCGTTAGGCTGTTTTCAGAATTTCTTTGAAATACGCGATCGTGCCGACGAGGCCTTGTTCCAGGGAAATGCCGGGCTGCCAGCCCAGTTTTTCCCGCGCCAGGGTGATGTCGGGTTTGCGCTGCGCCGGATCGTCGGACGGCAGCGGTTGAAAGACGATCTTCGATCGGCTGTTCGTCAGATCAATCACCCGCCGGGCCAGCTCCAGAATGGTGAATTCGTCGGGATTGCCGAGGTTCACCGGACCGTAGAAATCGTCCGGCGCGTTCATCAGCCGGATGATCCCGTCGATCAGATCGCTTGCGTAGCAGAAGGAGCGCGTGTGGCTGCCGTCGCCGTAAACGGTGATGTCCCGGTTCTGCAGGGCCTGAAGGATGAAGTTGCTGACGACGCGCCCGTCATTGACGGCCATACGCGGCCCGTAGGTGTTGAAGATGCGGGCGATTTTCGTGTGGACGGCGTTTTGCCGCCGGTAGTCCATCATCAGGCATTCCGCTGCCCTCTTGCCTTCGTCATAGCAGCTTCGAATGCCGATGGGATTGACGCGGCCCCAGTAGGATTCCTGCTGGGGGTGGACATCCGGATCGCCATAGACTTCCGAGGTGGAAGCCTGAAGAACTTTCGCCCGGGTCCGTTTGGCGATTCCCAGGACGTTGATGGCGCCCATGACATTGGTTTTGATCGTTTTGATGGGATTGTACTGATAGTGCACGGGCGAGGCCGGACAGGCGAGGTTGTAGATTTCGTCCACCTCCAGATAGATGGGGTTGATGATATCGTGCCGGATCAGTTCGAAATGCGTCTGTCCCATCAGGTGCGAGATGTTGTTTTTACTGCCGGTAAAAAAGTTGTCCAGGCAGATCACATCATGGCCTTCGTTTACAAGGCGTTCACACAGATGGGAGCCTAAAAAACCTGCTCCGCCGGTAATTAAGATTCGTTTCATGTCGGGTTTGCTGTTCTTCCTGGTAGTATTTTATTTTTGTCTCTGCTAATAAAGCCGAAGGACTGAGATGTCAACCACAAAAAAGGGTCTGAAAGGCGGCGGGATGGACAAAGCGCAGGGAGTTCTTTATATGGTGGCCACGCCGATCGGCAATCTGGAGGACATTACCCTTCGGGCGCTGCGCGTGCTTAAGGAAGTGGACCTGATTGCCGCGGAAGACACCCGCCATTCCGGAATCCTGCTGTCCGCGTATGAAATCAAAACGCCCCTGATCAGCCTGCACGAGCACAACGAAAAGGAACGCAGCCGGGTGGTGCTTTCCAGGCTGCAGGACGGATTGAGTGTCGCGTATGTCTCTGACGCCGGCACGCCCTGCGTCTCCGATCCCGGCCATCATCTGGTTTGTGTTGCCCTGGAGAACGGCATTCGGGTTGTGCCCGTTCCGGGCGCTTCCGCGCTGCCTGCGGCTCTGTCGGTTTGTGGATTTGACGCCGAGCCGTTTTTGTTCTGCGGCTTTTTGCCTTCCCGGCAAAACCGGCGCCGCCGCTTTCTGGAGTCCGTCGGCAACCAGGAATATACGATCATTTTCTATGAGTCTCCGGCCAGAATTCGCGAAACCCTGGAAGATGCGCTGGACATTCTGGGAGACCGGCAGGTCGTTGTGGCGCGTGAACTGACCAAATGGTTTGAAGAGATTCAGCCCGGGCGGATTTCAGACCTGTTGGCCCGGGCGTCCACCGTAAAAAGCAAGGGGGAATTTACGGTAGTGGTGCGGGCGGCCGTCCGAAAGCCCGTGCCGCTTTCGGAGGAAGAGATTCAGGAGACGCTTTTGAAAATTTGTTCCGAGAAACCCGTTTCGCTGCGGGATGCGGTTGCAAAGGCGGCAAGGCAAACCCAAATGCCCAGAAAAAAAATATATGATGCGGCCATCAAAATCCGCCGGGAATTTTCATAAAAGAGACGGGTTTCCCTGATTTACATATTGCTTGAAGAGTTGTCATCACTATGCTAATTCCATCTGGAAAGGGAGTTGCCATGAAAATCCGTCTGGTTTTTTTCGCATTGATCATGATGCTTTGCGCAGGTCTTGGCGCCTGTTCGTCGCGCTCGCCGGAGACGCTCAAAAACGACGCCGATCCCCAATCGGTGAAAGTAGTGGCCTTGCTGCCGGTGGAAAACCAAACCGGAGACGTGAGGGCCTCGAAAATGCTTCGGCTCAAAATAGCGGACGAGCTTCGCTTCAAAGGATATCCGCAGGTGGCGATCGAAGTGATCGACGACCGCCTGGCGGCTCTGGCGGGCGCCAAGGAAGCGGGGAAAAATGACGTTGTTTCTCCGGCGTTCATTCGGGAAATGCTGGGCGCGGACGCCGCCATGTACTGTTGTCTGATGGAAAGCAAAGCTGCAAAAAAAATATTTTATACGCCGGTAACCGTGTCGGTCCGGTGTGAACTGCGCAGCACGGCAACGGGCGAAACCCTGTGGAACGCCCAGGGCAAATCGACCGGCAGAAGTTTCGACCTCAGAGGCAAGACACTGGACATGAAGACGGCCGGAGATTTGGAAGCGGTTCTGGAAGAGGTGGTGGGCCAGGTTATGGAGTCGTTGCCGTACGGGCCGAAATTAAGAGGGTAGTGCATCGCGGCATTTCAGCGAAACAAGAACAAAGCCTGTTTGGGGAAAGACATCAAAGGAGAAGACAATGAGCAAGGGAACCAAAATCATCGTGGCCGTCCTTCCGGTATTGCTGCTGATTGGTTTCGCGCAGGCCCAGACGCCGATTACCGTTAAAATGACAAAAGGACAAGCGCAGGTTACGTCTCTGACGGGGAAGGTTTCCATGGTCTGCGCGGGGCAAACGGGGGCGGTTGATCTGAAAACCTATGATTTCATCAAGCCCGGATGCGAAGTGTCCACGGGCGTGGACGGTCGGCTGGAAATGGTTTTGCCGGACAGAAGCGTCGTTCGTTTTGCCCAAAAGACAAAATTCAAACTGGTTCAGGCGGATATCGGCGCCCGGGGGAGCCGCTCCGTCGGGATTTCCATGACGCTGGGGAAAATCTGGACAAACGTGCGCAAGTCCCTGGTGGGCGGCGGCGACCGGTTTGAAATTTCCTGCCAGAATGCCGTGGCCGGAGTGCGCGGCACCATTTACCGCATGGATGTCGAAATGGACCAGTCCGCCGTGGTCAAGGTGTATGACGGCGAAGTCAGCGTCTCGGGCGTTTCCCAAACACAGAAGCCGCAGCCGCCGACCAAGCTGGGGCCTCCAAAACCGGTTGCCGGCCCGACGGTCATTGAAGGGCCGAAGCCCGTCACCATGGAACAATGGGTGTATATTGTCCGGTCCATGCAGCAGGTTCAGATCACCTCTGACGGCCGGGCCCTGAAACCGAGGGATTTCACGGAAGAAGAGGACATGGATGACTGGGTGAAATGGAACAAACTAAGAGACAAGCAATTCGATCGATAACTCCAATACCGGATGTGTAGATGAATATCCCCAATTTTCTATCTCTTTTGCGGATTATCCTGGTTCCGGTGTTTGTCATCTTTGTGATCCAGGCGGAATATGACCGGGCATTGATCACTTTTGTCATTGCCGGTTTGACCGACGCGCTGGACGGGACGTTGGCGCGACTTTTAAAGTGCCAGACCGTTCTGGGCGCTTATCTCGATCCCATTGCCGATAAACTGCTGCTGGTCACCAGTTTTGTCATGCTGGCCATTTTCGGCCTTATTCCCGCCTGGCTGGCGGTCGTGGTCATCAGCCGTGACTTCATTATCCTGCTGGGAATCGCAATATTCTCTCTGATTTCGATCCCTTATGAAATCAAACCGGCGATCGTCGGCAAGGTTACCACGGTCCTGCAGGTGGCCACCATTTTTTTTGCTCTGCTGTATAAGGCGGTGACGCATGACTTCGGATATTACTGGATCACCGGGCTTTTCTGGAGCACGGCTTTTTTCACTTTTATTTCCGGCGCGGTTTACATTTTGCGGGGAATAAGGATACTGAATAAATCCGCATCCGAAGAGGTGAAAAAGTAAGATATTTGCTTGACACAAAAGCGTTTTACTGTTAGGTCACCAAACGCTAAAGTTGAGGACAGGCAAGTAGCTCAGGGGGAGAGCGCCATCCTGACGCGGTGGATGTCCAGGGTTCAAATCCCTGCTTGCCTACCATTTTTTATCTTCATGCATATGCCGTTCGTGCCGATAACAGAAAAGGGCATCAGCAAAATGGTGATGCCCTTTTAAAATGATTGAAAATTGAGAGATCCGCTGATTGAAATGATGGATATAAAAGTAATTTTCCCTGACCAATCGGAGCAGACGCATCCGGCCGGTGTGTCCGTGGCCGAGGCCATCGGAAGCTGGAAAAAAGAAGCGCTCGCCACCGCCGTCGCGGCAACCGTAAACGGCGCTTTGGTCGATCTGAACTTTGTGCTTGCGGAAGACGCAAAAGTTGAACCCATGGATATTGCCTCCAAAAAAGGTCTTTCCGTATTGCGCCACAGTATTTCTCATGTGATGGCGCAGGCCGTGCAGGATGTGTTTCCAGGCGCAAAAGTGACGATCGGTCCTTCCATTGAGGACGGATTTTACTACGATTTTGAATATGCCGAAACCTTTACCCTGGATGATTTTGAAAAAATCGAAAAAAGGATGAAGGAAATCGTCGCGGCCGATTATCCTTTTATCCGCGAGGAGCTTCCCCGCGAAAAAGCGGTGGAGCTGTTTGCCGGGAAGGGCGAAGATTACAAAGTGGAGCTGATTCGCGATCTGCCCGCGGATGTTTCCGCAGTCAGCCTCTACAAAGACGGTGATTATGTTGATTTATGCCGCGGCCCGCACATTCCGCGGACCGGCATGATCAAAGCCTTCAAGCTGCTGAGCGTGGCAGGCGCCTACTGGCGCGGCGATGAGCGAAACAAAATGCTTCAGCGCATCTACGGCACGGGCTTTGCCGACGAGCAGGCGCTTCAGGATTATCTGACGCTTCTGGAAGAGGCCAAAAAGAGAGATCACCGGCGTCTGGGCAAAGAACTCGATTTATTTCAGGTCAATGACGAAGCGGGCGCGGGATTGGTCATCTTCCATCCCAAGGGCATGCTGCTGAGGTACCTCATCGAAGAGTGGGAAAGAAAAGAGCATTTGAAGCGCGGCTACGACATGGTGATGGGTCCCCAGATTCTGAAAGTGGACCTGTGGAAAAAATCGGGCCATTTCGATCATTACCGCGACAATATGTATTTTACCGAAGTGGACGAGCAGACCTACGGCATCAAGCCGATGAATTGCCTGTCGCACATGCTGATCTACAAATCCAAGATCCGCAGCTATCGCGATTTGCCGCTGAGGTATTTCGAACTCGGCACCGTTCACCGCCACGAAAAGACCGGTGTTCTGCACGGCTTGATGCGTGTGCGTCAGTTCACCCAGGATGACGCGCACATTTTGTGTATGCCCGAGCAGCTGAACGCGGAAATCCGCGCCATCGCGGATTTTGTCAGTTATGCGATGGGCATTTTCGGTTTTGAATATGAAGTGGAGCTGAGCACCCGGCCGGAGCATTCCATCGGATCGGACGCGGACTGGGATCTGGCCACGCACGCGCTGGAAAATGCCCTGAAAGACAACAAGATTCCCTACGAAGTGAACGAGGGCGACGGCGCTTTCTACGGCCCGAAAATCGACTTCAAGCTCAAGGACGCCCTGAAGAGAAAATGGCAGTGCGCGACGATCCAGTGCGATTTTACGCTGCCGGAACGATTCGACCTGAGCTACATCGGCCCCGACGGCGAAAAGCACCGCCCCGTGATGCTGCACCGGGTCATTCTGGGGGCCATCGAGCGGTTCATGGGCGTGCTCATTGAACACTACGCCGGAGCGTTTCCGGTATGGCTGGCCCCCGTGCAATGTGTTGTGCTGACGGTCACGGACAAGCAGATTCCTTACGCCGGCAAGGTGTATGACCAGTTGATCGGGGCCGGCGTTCGTTGCGAAGCGTATTTCGACAACGACAAACTGGGGTATAAAATCCGGCAGGCGCAAATGCAGAAAATTCCCTACATGCTGGTCATCGGCGACAAGGAAGTGGCGGCCGGAACCGTGGCGCCCAGAGCCCGCGACGGTCGGAATCTCGGCGCGCTGACGGTGGAAGAATTCATTGCGCTGGTTCGGGATGCGTGTGAACAAAAGAAGTAACCATCGACTTTAGGAAGAATGACCTTAGGAGGTGCCGTATAGCTAAGGATTTAAGGATCAACCGGGAAATCAGGTCGGCAAACGTCAGAGTCATTAACGAAGAAGGCCAGCCCCTGGGCGTGATTGCCCTGGAGGAGGCGATGGCTCATGCGGAAAGGGCCGGTTTGGATTTGGTGGAAGTATCGGCCAATGCCGATCCGCCCGTCTGTAAAATCATGGACTACGGGAAATTCCGCTACAAGCAGAGCAAGAAAATTCACGATGCCCGGAAAAGCCAGACGGTGATTCATGTCAAAGAAATCCGATTGCGGCCTAAAACGGAATCGCATGATTTGCAGGTCAAGATCAAGCATATCAAAAAGTTTTTGGAGCAGAAAGACAAGGTAAAAATATCCATGGTTTTCCGGGGGCGGGAAATCGCCTTTACCGAGATTGGCCGCAAAATCATGGAGCAGATCAAGGCGTCGCTGGTCGATGAGTGCCTGATGGACCAGGAGCCCCGGCTGGAAGGCCGGAGCATGGTGATGATTGTTTCACCGAAAAAATAAATCCGCGAGAAGCAAAGAATGAGGTGAGAAGATGCCAAAAATGAAAACACATCGGGGAGCGGCCAAACGTTTTTCCGTGACCGCGAAGGGGAAGGTCAAGCGCAGCAAGGCGTTTGCCAGCCACATCCTCACGAAGAAAACCACCAAAAGAAAAAGAACGCTGAGGAAATCCGCGCTGGTGCATGGAGCCAATGAAAAAGCCATCAAGAGGCTGATTCCTTATTTGTAGACCGTCTGCCGACGGAAGTTGTTTTATCTTTGAGGAGAGTAAAAGAAAATGGCTAGGATCAAAAGAGGCGTCACCGCCAGGAAGAAAAGAAGAAAAATTTTAAAAATGGCCAAGGGGTTTTTCGGAGCCCGCAGCCGGCTGATCAGAACCGCGACGGAAGCCGTCAACAAGGCCATGAGCTATGCCTATCGCGACCGCAGGGGCCGCAAACGGGAGTTCCGCGCGTTATGGATTGCCCGGATCAACGCCGCCGCCCGCCTGAATCAAATTTCCTACAGCCGTCTCATGGACGGTTTGAAGAAGGCGAACATCGACTTGGATCGCAAGATTCTGGCGGAACTGGCCGTCAATGACCCGAAGGATTTCGCCCGGATTGTCCAGACGGCCAAAGGCGAGCAGGCGGCATGATTGCGGATCTTCAACATCTGGAAAAGAATGCTCTGGCCGAACTGGAAAAGGCCGACTCCGAGGATTCGATTCTGGCGGTGAGAACAAAATACCTTGGCCGTAAAGGCCTTCTCACCGGTTTGCTGAGAAATATCTCTTCCGTGCCGGCCGAAGAAAGGCGTTCTTTCGGAAAGCGCTGCAACGAAGTCAAGGAGCTTCTGGAAAAAAACATCGAAGAAGCCCTGCTGCGCCGGACGGAGGATCAAAAGGCCGGGATGCTGGCCGGCCAGCAGATTGACGTCACACTGCCCGGCAGAGGCATCCGCGCGGGCAGCGTCCATCCCGTGGTTCAAATCCGCCGGGAAATTTGCGATATTTTCGCGGCTTTTGGATTTTCCGTGGTCGAGGGGCCGGAAGTCGAGCTGGACTACTACAACTTCGAAGCGCTCAACATTCCCAAAGATCATCCCGCCCGGGACATGCAGGACACCTTCTACATTGAAGAAAATATGGTGCTGCGTACGCATACCTCGCCCGTTCAGGTCCGGATTATGGAGAAGGTAAAGCCTCCCGTTCGCATTTTATCGCCGGGGCGGGTGTACCGTCCGGATTCCGATGTTTCCCACACGCCGATGTTTCATCAGGTGGAAGGATTGCTGGTGGATCGCGGCGTCAGTTTTGGCGATCTGAAAGGCATTCTGACCGCTTTCTTGAGGAAAATTTTCGGGGAAGACACCATCCTGCGCTTTCGTCCCAGTTTCTTTCCCTTCACGGAACCGTCCGCGGAGGTCGATATTCGCTGCGTCATGTGCGGCGGCAAAGGATGCCGCGTCTGCGGACAGTCCGGGTGGCTGGAGATTCTGGGCTCCGGCATGGTCGATCCCGCCGTTTTTCAAAACGTCGGTTATGATTCGGAACGCTATACCGGTTTCGCTTTCGGTATGGGCCTGGAGCGCATGGCCATGCTTAAATACGGCATTTCCGATATCCGCCTTCTGTTTGAAAACGATATTCGATTCCTGAAGCAATTTTAGGAGAACGTGTTTGCATGCTGGTCAGTCTCAAATGGCTTAAAGATTATATCGACCTGGAAACGGCTCCCGAGGAGCTTGCGGACCGGCTGACCATGGCCGGTCTGGAAGTGGACGAAATTCAAACGCTGGCCCCCAAATTTTCCGGCGTCGTGGTTGCAAAAATTTTATCCGTCCGTCCGCATCCCAACGCGGACAAGCTCTCGCTGTGCGACGTCACCGACGGAGCGCAAACCTATCCCATCGTCTGCGGCGCCAAAAATATTCACGCGGGCGACATCGTTGCGCTGGCAAAAACCGGCGCGGTCATTCCCGGCGGATACACCATCAAATCCACCACGCTTCGCGGAGAAAAGTCCGAAGGCATGCTCTGCTCGGAAGCGGAGCTGGAAATCGGCGAGGATGCGTCCGGCATCCTGCAGCTGCCGGCCGAACTGGCGTTGGGGAGGCCTTTGGAAGAAGCCCTGGATCTGGGTGACACGGTTCTGGACGTCGGCATCACGCCCAACCGTTCCGATTGCCTGAGCATGATCGGCATGGCCCGCGAGGTGGCTGCCCTGACCGGGAAGAAAATGAAAAGGCCCGAAGCGAGCCTTGTCGAGTCGGCGGAAGATGTGTCGCTGCTCTCTTCGGTGACGATTGAAGACGCGGATTTGTGCCCGCGGTATACGGCCCGATTGATTCAAAATGTGACCATAGGCGACTCTCCCGTCTGGATGAAGACCCGGCTCGAAGCCGCCGGGTTGCGCGCCATCAACAACGTGGTGGACGTGACCAACTTTGTCATGCTGGAAATGGGACAGCCCCTCCACGCGTTTGATTTTCGCTTTCTGGAAGAGGGGCGCATCGTGGTGCGCAAATCAAAACCCGGCGAGGAATTCATATCGCTCGATGAGAAAAGCCGCATTCTTCCCGAAAATACCCTGCTGATTTGCGATGGAAAAAAGCCGGTGGCCATCGCCGGAATCATGGGAGGCCTGAATTCCGAGGTCAAAGAGGACACCCGGACGATCTTTCTGGAAAGCGCCTATTTCAATCCCTCATCCATTCGCCGTTCGTCACGGCGTCTCGGCATGCCGACGGATGCCGCTTTCCGCTTTGAACGGGGCATTGATCCCGAAGGCGTTATCCGGGCGCTGGACCGCGCGGCCCAGTTGATCGCGGAGCTTTCCGGCGGCGTGGTCTGCAAGAATTACCTGGACGAATACCCGGCAAAAATCAAGGCCGTTGAGAATATTCCCCTTCGAATGGACCGCATTCGCCGGGTGATCGGCGCGGACGTTCCGGCCAGGGAGGCGGTTCGCATTCTGAAGAGCATCGGCATGACGCTGAAGCGTGAGGGCAGGGGAGTCTATCGCGTGACGCCGCCCTCCTTTCGCGTGGATATCGAAAGAGAAATCGACCTGATTGAAGAAATCGCGCGCCTTTACGGTTACGACCGGGTCCCTTCGACGCTGCCGTCCGTTTCGGTGACGGAGCTGGACGCCATTCCCCGCCTTGCGCTGGAAGAGAGAATCCGCCGGTTGCTGACCGGCTCCGGCTTTTCGGAAATCATTACCTACAGTTTTACGTCTCCTGACTCCGTCGAAGCGCTTGGCCTGCCGCCGGAAGATGAAAGGCGCCGATTCGTTGTTATCAAGAATCCTCTGACGGAGGACCAGTCCGTCATGCGCACAACACTGGCGTACGGCCTTTTGGAAACCCTGAAGAAGAATCTTCACAACGCCTCTTTCAATCTGAAGCTCTTTGAAATGGGGAGGACCTTTTTCAAGCGGCAGGACGGAGAGCTGCCGGAAGAAAGAAATATTCTGGCGGCGCTGATCTCGGGCAAGGCCTCGGACGACCTCTGGGGATCGAAAATCAGTGTTGATTTTTATGATCTGAAAGGCTCTCTGGAAAATATTTTTCAGGATTTGAAGCTGGATTCATGCCGCTGCCGGGTGAAAATGCCGGAACCCTTTCTGCACCCCGGGCAATCCTGCGGCGTGTATCTGGGCGATGTCCAAATCGGTTTTTTAGGGAAGGCTCATCCGGATGTTTTGAAAAAAATGGATATCAAGAGCGACGCCTATCTTTTTGAAATTAATCTTGATTTACTCGGAAACCAGGTTGACCGGCGCATTCGTTACCGGGAGATATCCAAATTCCCGGCCGTTTCGCGCGATGTCGCTTTTGTTCTTCCGGAATCCATGGAATCCGAGAAAATGCTGGAAATTGTTTTGAGTCAACAGGAAGATTTGCTTGAAAATGTTTCCATTTTTGATATATACGCTGGCAAAGGTCTTGAAGAACGAACCAAGAGTCTGGGGTTGAGGTTTTCCTACCGCGCTCTTGACCGAACGTTAACGGATGCGGAAATCAATTCCATTCACAACAGAATTGTGCAAAACACTGTCCAGAAGACGGGTGCCAAGATAAGAGCCTAACAGTTTACATGACGTTAAAACGGAGGGATAGACATGACAAAGATTGATATTATTCAGAATGTTTACGAAAAACTCGGCTTTTCCAAAAAAGAATCATCGGATATCGTTGAATCCGTGTTTGACATCATTAAAGACAGCCTTGCCGCGGGCGAACGGGTGAAGATATCGGGGTTTGGGAATTTCATGGTAAAGGAAAAGCGGGCCCGGCGCGGCCGTAATCCCCAGACCGGCGAGGAGATATCCATTACCGCGCGCCGGGTTTTGACGTTCAAATCCTCCCAGGTATTGCGTAAATCTTTAAACGGTTAATCCGTCATTTTCTCTTTACAACCGGCGGCGGAGAACTCGCAAGGCTCGCCGGTTGATTTGCGGCCGGAAAATTTTTGCTGTTTTCTGCGTGTTCATGTATTTCTCCGCAAGAGCTCAGGAATCGTATGGACGGCATCATTCCCGATAAAGCGTATTTCCGCATTGGAGAAGTGAGCAAAATCCTCAACGTTGAGCCGTATGTTATTCGTTACTGGGAAACGGAGTTCAAAACCGTCAAACCGGTGCGGACAAAAACCGCTCAGCGGCTGTACCGCAAAAAAGATGTCGAAGAATTACTGACCATTCGCAATCTGCTCTACCGGGAGCGATTCACGATCAGCGGCGCCAAAAAACAGTTGGTGAAAATCCGCGGCGGCCAGGAAGACGCGCCCGAAGCCTGTTTTCAGGACACATTAATCCACATTAAAAAAGAATTGCAGCAGATTAAAAAGATGATGAGCTGAAAAAGCCGGCTTTTGCCGGCTTTTTGTTTTTCCGCGGGGAGGCCGAATTTATTTCTTGCTGGCTCTTTTGGAGGCTTTCAGCGGGTTGGTCTTTTGCGCTTCCTTGATTTCTATCTTTACATGCGATGCGGTCGGACAGTTGCCGGACATCCACTTGCTTTTGGGGTCCGGATAAACCTTGCAGTACCTGCCGGTTTCGTATTCGAAAATTTTATTGCAATCCCCGCATTTATCGATGACAGGATGGCAGCTGTTTCCGAAAAAACCGCAGCCTTTTTTCGTCATGAAACCGCATTCCACTCCCTTTTTGACTGTTTCGCAAAGCATGTTGCACAAACCCCCTTACATAGAAATTCCATGAATTTTTGAACGCTGCGGAAAGCGACGGTTCCTTCGGCGGTCTCCGCAGGGGTTCCGGTAATAAAAACCGGCGTGTCCTTAACAGCAAAAAAACCGACTGTCAAGAAAAATTAAAGAAAATTGGAACGCACCGGCTCTTCTGATTAAATTGACACAACCCGGCATTTGTGTTAGTTCCTTCACCGCATAAAAACAGGGAAATAATCAAGAGATGCGTGTTTGAGGGAGTCAATGAAAAGGGGTTCCTTACTGAAAATTTTCTGGCGAACTTTTTTCATCCATGCAACGCTGAACTTCCGAAGAATGCAGAATCTTGGTTTCGCCTATGCGATGATTTCTCTGCTCAAGGAGCGCAAAATGCCGGACAAAGAAGCCGAAGGCGTTCTGGTCAGGCACCTGCAGAGGTTCAACACGAACCCTTATCTGGCTCCGCCACTCGTCGGTTCGATCCTGAAAATGGAGGAAGACCGGCGCGAAGGAGAGGACCCCGCGCCTATTGTGGCCGTGAAGCAAAGTCTGATGGGGCCGTATGCCGCGATCGGCGACGCTTTTTTCTGGGGAGCGCTTCGACCCTGCGCGGGAATCTGCTCCGCCGGTCTGGCCTGGATGGGCTCAGCCTTTGCGCCGCTCGCGTTTCTTCTGATCTATTCACCGGCGCATAGCCTGGTGAGGTGGCGGGGGTTTTTCGAAGGATACCGAGGCGGAAAGCAGGGGATTGAATGCATTCGCAGAATGGATCTACCGGGCATTTCCGACCGTGTTCGATGGCTGGCCCTGGCGGCGCTCTGCGCCGTCGGCCTCTGGATTTCGCGGGCCGGATATCAGGGCGTTGCCGCCGGAGCATGCGGATTTGCCGCGGCCGCGGCGATGCTGGCCATGATCCTGCTTTGCTGGTGGTTGATGAAAAGAGGGGTGTCGCAAATCTATCTGCTGTATGGAGCCGCGGCGCTCGCGATGATTTATTCAACGAAAGACTTGTGGCTTTGCTGGAAATGAAAACCTTTACTTTGAAGAATAAACTGGGCATGCATGCTCGGGCGGCCGCGCTGTTTGTGCGAATTGCCCAGAAATACCGCGCGGAGATTGTCATTGAACGCAACGGCCAGACGGTCAACGGGAAGAGCATTCTGGGAATCCTGACGCTGGCCTGTCCGATGGGCGGCCAGATCACCGTAAGCGCCAGGGGCAATGACGCCGAACAGGCGCTTGCCGAACTGGAAACATTGATTGAAAATAAATTTGGAGAAGAATAAAGTCAGCGCATGATGTCGGATCAAGGGAAAAAAACTTTTGTTCTCAAGGGCATTGGCGTCTCCCCGGGCGTGGTGATCGGCAAGGTTTACCGCTTTGACCCGCTGGATGCGCAAATATCATTTTATAAACTTCACAGCGACGATATGGTCCCGCACGAAATTGAGCGTTTCAAGAACGCGCTCAAGGAATCGTCGCGTCAGCTTCTGGAGATTCAGGAAAATCTCAAGAAAACAAAGGTGACGGAGCCGCTGTACATCATTGATGTTCACATTCTGCTTCTGTCGGACAAGAAATTCATCAACCGCACGATCAAATATATTCGCCGTCTGGGCGTCAACGCGGAATGGGCGCTGCGCATGACGCTGGACCACTACAAGCAGATCTTTGAAGGCCTGGAGGATGTTTACATCAGCGGCCGCATCAGCGACGTGCAGTATGTGATCCAGCGGATTCTTCGCAATCTTTCCGGCGAAAAACGGGAAATTGTCTGGGACGTCGGCCAGGAAGGCGTCGTGATTGTCTCCCACGACTTGTCCCCCGCCGATACGGCGCAGATGAAGATGGATAAAATCGTCGGTTTTGCCACCGACAGCGGCGGCCGGACATCGCACACGGCGATCGTGGCCCGGTCCATGGAATTGCCCGCCGTGGTCGGACTGGATAATGTCACCCGCTTTGTCCGCACCGGCGACGACATCATCGTGGACGGCACGTCGGGGCTTGTGGTGGTCAATCCCTATCCCGACATGCTCAAACGGTATGAAGAAAAGAAGCGCCACTACGACGAGGCCAAGGACGAATATCTGAAATACGCCCGGCAGCCGGCCGTAACGCTGGACGGCTATACCGTGAAAATCGGCTCCAATATTGAATTTGTCGAAGAGATTTCCTCGGCGGTGTCCCACGGAGCGGAGCACGTAGGCCTTTACCGGACGGAATTTCTTTATATCTACCGGGATGAATTGCCGACGGAAGAGGACCATTTTGCCAATTACCGCCAGGTGGTTGAGGAAAAGAATTTTTCCTGGTCCACCATCCGCACGTTCGACCTGGGCGGCGACAAATTTACCAAGTATCAGAAGCATGCCAAAGAATTGAATCCACAGATGGGCCTGCGGGCGATCCGCTTCTGCCTCAGGGAAGTGGACATTTTCAAGACGCAGCTGCGCGCCATCTGGCGGGTGAGCGCCCTGGGCAAGGTCAAGATTCTGTTTCCCATGATTTCCTGCATCGAGGAAATCCGGGAAGCCAAGCGCCTGCTGGAAGAGGCACGCCGGGAGCTGGTGGCCCAGGGAGTGCCGGTAGCCGAGCGGATGGAGATCGGAGCCATGATCGAAGTGCCGGCCGCCGCCGTGATTGCCGACCAGCTGGCGAAAGAAGTCGATTATTTCAGCATCGGGACGAACGACCTGATCCAGTACTCGCTGGCGATCGACCGATCCAATGAAAGAGTCACCTATCTTTACGAACCTCTGCATCCGGCGGTTCTGAGGCTCATCAAGCGCATTGTGGATGCGGCGCACGAGGCCGGCATTCGCGTGGCCATGTGCGGGGAAATGGCCGGCGATCCTCTTTGCTGCCCGATTCTCCTGGGAATGCAGCTGGATGAACTCAGCATGAACCATCTTGCGATTCCGCGCATCAAGAGAATCCTTCAGCAGTCGAAACTGGAGGAGTCCCGCAGACTTCTGACGCAGGCTCTGTCCTACAACAGCGCCGCCGAGGTTCGGGCCTATGTTCAGGACTACATGATTCATCACTTTCCCGATGAATTTCAGAAGAGGGAAATGTAGGTCCCGGACGTGAATCGGGGCCCGTCAAACGAAGAGACTGGAGAGTTATGAGCGAAGAAACGCCCACGGCAGCCGGCCGGCAGGAAGAAGAATATTACGCCGGCTGTATTTACGACGAGCAGGACCTGTGGCGCTTTCGTCCCGCCAAAGCCTATCTTTCGCGGGTTTCCATCGCCGACGAGAACGTCCACGCCCTGAAAGAATTGGCCGGCCGCGGCGCGGTGGTTTATGCCATCAAGCAAAGAAGCAAACTCAACAGCCTGATTCTTGCCGAGATCGCGGCGCGCAAGGGTCTGCCCCTGCCGGTTTACAGCCACGGCGTCAATATGTCTTTCTGGCAGCCGCTCTCCAAGATGATGAAGTTTCTCTGGTCGTCTTTCCTGCGCCGCTTCAGACAAAATGCGCTCGCCCGCCAGGGGAAACTGGACTTCCTTGCCGGAAAAGTTGCCGCCCGGAAAAGCGTCATCATTCATCTGGGAGAGTCGGAATTCATCCAAAGCCGGGCCGCCGAGGACGCCATCGCCGGCCTGATGAAGCTGCAGGCCGGCCTTTCCTTTCCCGTCTATATCGTGCCGGTGCTGGTGGCTTACGGCCGGCGAAGGGAGAAAGAAGACGAAAGCCTGTTCAATATCCTTTTCGGTCAGACGGAACAAACGGGAACGCTCCGTCGTCTCATCACCTTCATGCGCTATTCCAAGCAGGCCTTTATCCTTCCCGCCGAGCCGGTTCATCTGGCGGAGTATCTGTCGGCAAACAGTCATTTGACCCACAACGAACTCGTGATGGATTTGCGCGGAGAACTGATTGACCGGATCGAAGAGGAAAAGACATCCGTGGTCGGGCCGGAACTGAAATCGCGTGAAGCCGTGATCGGGATGGTCATGCACGACACGAAACTGAACAGATTTCTGGATGATTACGCCCAAAAATCTAAAAAAGACCGGACCGCTCTGGCCCGGGACGCCAGGCGCTATCTGCATGAGATTGCGTCGGATTACCGGGAAACGTTTGTTGAGCTGTGGGACAAGGTTCTGACCTGGCTGTGGAACACGGTGTATGACGGCGTATCCATCGACTCCGAAGGGTTGGCCAACGTCCGAAATTTGTCCAAGAAAATGCCTTTTGTCATCATCTCCTGCCATCGCAGCCATATTGATTATCTTCTGTTGTCGTATGTCTTTTACAAAAATAATATTCAGCTGCCGTTTATTGCCGCGGGAAATAATCTTTCTTTTTTCCCGATGGGCTATATTTTCCGACGGTCCGGAGCGTTTTTTCTGAGGAGGAGCTTTCGCGGCAACGAGGTTTATGGAGAGGTCTTTTCCAAGTACATGGCCACACTGCTCAAGGAAGGCCTCCCGCTTGAGTTTTTCATTGAAGGCGGCCGAAGCCGGACCGGAAAAATGGTGATCCCCAAATACGGACTTCTGTCCATGATCATACAGGCCTATCAGGACAAGTATTGCGAAAATCTGGCCGCGGTGCCCGTGTACATCGGCTACGACCGCGTGATCGAGGAAAGGTCCTATCTGCAGGAGCTCTCCGGCGCGCCGAAGGTCCAGGAAAATACCGTTGAAATCATCAAGTCCACGAACATCCTGCGCAAACGATACGGCCGCGTTTATGTCAACATCGGCGAACCGATCATTTTGAAGGACTATCTGGCCGCTCAGGAGAAGTCCATGGATGAGATGACCGTGGAAGAGCGCCAGAGCCTTTACCGGAAAATCGGCTACGAAGTGGTGCTGGAGATCAATAAGGTTTCCGTGGTCACGCCGTTCGCGCTGGTGGCCTCCGGCCTGTTGAGTCATGACCGGCGCGGCATATCCCATGAGGAGTTACGGGGCATCTTAAACGAATTTTACGAATATCTCTCCACCCGGCAGGTGAAGTTTACCGACACCTTCGCGAACCGGGACCGGGCCATCACGGATGCCTTGAATATCTTTGATGCGACGGATATTATTTCCAAGATTGAAGCCGATGAAGAGGAAGAGGAAATGCAGGAAGTGGTCTATTCCCTCACCGACGCAAAAAGGCTGAATCTGGAGTATTATAAAAACAACATTCTTCATTTTTTCATTCCCCTGTGCTTTATGGCGACCTCCATGGTCAAAAACCCTGAAGACTCCATGTCGCTGGCCAAGGTTATGGGAGACTACAGGTTTCTGAAGGGGCTTTTGTGGAACGAGTTTATTTTTGACGAGAACCGGGAGGATGCCGAAGACGTACAGGAAGTTCTGACCTACCTGCACTCGAGATCCATGATTCTGACCTCGAGGCGCGACGGAGAAGCCTGGGTAGAAATCAAAAGCAGGGGAGGGGTCAGGCTCAAACCCTTTACCGGCCTGATTCACAACTATCTCGAATCCTACTGGATCGTCATTCGCAGTCTGGTGTATCTCAAGAAAAAGCCGCTCTCAAAGAAAGAATGGCTGGCCAAGATCCGTTCGCTGGGAGACCGGATGTTCCGCAAGGGGGAAGTCCTGCGCGCCGAAGCCTTGTCGCAGGCCAACTATCAGAACGCCATGCTGTTTCTGGAAAGCGCGGAAATGATTGTTTCCCAGGCGCGGGAAGAAAAAGGAGGCAAAAGGGAAACTCTTTACAGCCTGGCGAACAACCGGGCGCAACTGGAAGTGTTGAGGCGACGACTGTTCAAATTCCTGTAACCCCATGCAAAAAGGCCATATTCCCATCTCGGAACTATGGCCTTTTTTTCGTTTTGCCACCCGATTATTTCCTTTTTGTGGTCATCACTTTTTTCAGGTTGTAGAAGGCTTCTTTGCCGCGGTAGCATGCCGCGTCGCCCAGTTCTTCTTCGATGCGCATCAGTTGGTTGTACTTTGCCAGCCGGTCCGTGCGGGACAGCGATCCGCTCTTGATCTGGCCGCAATTGGCGGCGACGGCGATATCCGCCATGAAGGTGTCTTCCGTTTCGCCGGAGCGGTGTGAAACCACACAGGTGTAGCCGCATTCCCTGGCGCGGCTCATGGTCTCCAGCGTTTCCGTCAGCGTTCCGATCTGGTTGAGTTTGATCAGAATGGAGTTGGCGATGCCCAGCTCGATGCCTTTGTTGAGGCGTCGGACGTTCGTGACAAAGAGGTCGTCGCCGACGATCTGGATTTTGCCGCCCAGTTCATCCGTCATCAGCTTCCAGCCTTCCCAGTCGTCTTCCGCCAGACCGTCTTCGATGGAGAGGATCGGGTATTTGGCGACCAGATCGGCGTAGAATTTCACCAGTTCCTCGGAAGACTTCCGGGGCTTGGCTTCCGCCGCCAGAATGTATTTTCCCTTTTCATAAAAGGAGCTCGCCGCGCAATCCAGGGCGATATAAATGTCCTTCCCCGCCTTATAGCCCGCTTTTTCAATGGCCGTCATGATGCACGCCAGGGCTTCCTCATTCGATTTCAGATTCGGGGCGAATCCGCCCTCATCGCCGACCGATGTGTTCAGGCCTTTGCCTTTCAGCACGGCTTTCAGGGTGTGAAAAACTTCGGCATTCATGCGGATGCCTTCCTTGAAATTGGGGGCGCCGACCGGCAGGATCATGAATTCCTGAATGTCCACGTTGTTGTCGGCATGCTGCCCGCCGTTGAGAATATTGGACTGCGGAATCGGCAGGACATTGGCGTTGACGCCGCCCAGGTAGCGATACAGCGGCAGGCCGGAAATATCCGCGGCCGCTTTGGCGGCAGCCATCGAGACGGACAAAATAGCGTTGGCGCCGAGTTTGCCTTTGTTGGGGGTGCCGTCGAGTTCGATCATGGCGAAATCGATGTCTCGCTGATGGCGGCAGTCCATGCCGATAATTTCCGGAGCGATCTTGTGCAAGACATTTTTGACGGCCGTCTCCACGCCTTTTCCATTGTATCTTTTCTTGTTGCCGTCGCGCAACTCCAGCATTTCATGCTCTCCGGTGGAAGCGCCGGACGGAACGGCGGCTCTGGCGGTGATGCCCGCTATGGTTGTAACTTCGGCTTCGACGGTTGGATTTCCGCGGGAATCCAGGATTTCTCTGGCATGAACATTAATGATTTCAGGCATATGGCAACCTCCTTTTTGTTTGCTTCATAACAGAGATGCCGGGCGATTTCAAGGCGAAGTTCCCCGCATGAAAAATGGCGAAGAAGGGATCAGGACTCTGAAAATCAATTCCATGAAGAAATCTATTGACAAAACGAGGGAAAAGTAGGAAAAAATAACCCCTTTTTAAAATGATGGTAACATTTATTTCATGGAGGATGATATGAAAAAACGCGTGCAAATCATTATAGCGTTTGTACTGATTATGCTAATGGCCATCCCGTATCCGTTGTATGCCGCCACGGTGGGCAAGTTCACCTCGGTGGTGGGCAATGTCGTTCTGACAAGGGACGGCAAGGATTACAGGGCTGTGGTCAATTCAGCCGTCAACGAGAAGGACCTCATCGTAACGGGTGACGGCGCTTCGGCGGTGATGTCGTTTACCGACGACAGCACGATCACTCTGTCTCCAAAGACGCGAATGCAGGTCAGAGAATTCGGCATGGAGGGAAAAGCCAGAAAGGGAATCTTTTCACTGTCGATTGGAAAACTGGTGGCCAATGTAACCAAATTTATCGGCGGGAACAACAAGTTTGAAGTTCATTCGCCGACAGCCGTCTGCGGTGTTCGCGGCACATTGTTCGGGTTGGAAGTAGCCATGGTCGGAACCGTCATGACGACGACCGCGACCTGTACGACGGGCGCCCTGTCCGTTTCCGCTTTGTCGGCGACCGGCGCTATCGTGGCGACTTCCGGCATTGTTGCGGGACAGACGGCCGTTATTACTTCTACGGGCATCACCGTCGGCGCGGCAGGAGCCGCTGCAGGCGCGGGAACCGCGGCTACAACCACGGCCGGCACAACCGGCGCGGCCGGTACGGCGGGTACGACGGGAGCCGCAGGAGCTGGCGCGGCGGGAACAACCGGTGCTGCGGGAGCCACGGGAGCTGCGGCAGGTACCGCAGGAGCCGGAGCGGCGGGAGCAGCCAGTGGAGCGGCAGCGGCAGCCGGTATCGGCGCGGGGACGATCGCCACTACAGCGGCAGTGGCGGCCGCGGCGGTCGCGGCAGTGGTTGCGACAACGGGTAAGACAGATCCTACCCCCACGCATACGACGACCACTCACCATTAAGGACAAAATCTATATTCATTGGATGAAAAACATCCCCCTTTCACCGGCCAGCGCTGGTGAAAGGGGATTTTTTATATCCGGGAAGCGCCGGCATGACAAAAAAAGATTCCAAATTGTTTCTGCATCTGAAAAAGTGGCTGGAAAAAGCGGTTCTGGACCATTGCATGATTGAAGAAGGAGACCGGGTGCTGGTCGGTGTTTCCGGCGGGGCGGACAGCTTCGCGCTTTTGGATCTGCTCGACTCACCGATGATCTTTGTTCCGCGATTTTCCTTTATCGCTGTTTATGTTGACATGGGTTTTGACCAAAACTTTACGGCCTATCTGGCGCTGGAAAAATACCTGCAGACGCATCAATACCCGTATGTTATGGAAAAAACAGACATTGGGACGCTGTCCCATTCGGATTTCAACCGGAAAAATCCCTGTTTTCTGTGTTCCCGCTTGCGCCGCAAAAGAATTTTTGAAATTGCCGATGAACAGGGCTGCAACAAAATTGCCTTTGCCCACCATCGGGATGATATCATTGAAACGCTTTTGCTCAACATTTTTTTCGGCCGGGAAATCAGCACCATGATGCCGAATCAGTCTATCTTTGGAGGAAAACTCCATATGATCCGTCCTCTGGCGTATTTGAGCGAGGACCTTCTCAAAAAGTATGCTCGGGAGCGTCAGTTTCCCCAAGTGGAAAACGCCTGCCCAACCAGCGGAAATTCGCGGCGGAGCTATATCAAAAGATTGCTGGATCAGCTCGAAGTTGACAATCCGGACATTCGTCACAATATTTATACCGCCATGAGCCACGTAAAACCGGATTATCTGATGATAAAACCGAAAAATTAATATAGAATCACACCATGACAAAAGAAAACACAGCTCATAAACTCATCGCATCGAACAAGTTTGCGAGGGTCAATTACGACATCGACGATATTTATGAAGCGGGCATCGTTCTGTCCGGAACCGAGGTCAAGGCGCTGCGCGCCGGCAAGGCCAACCTCAAGGACAGCTACGCCGTCGTCAATGACAACGAAGTCTATCTGCGGGAGCTTCATATCAGCCACTACGATTTCGGCAACCGGGCCAATCATGAGCCGCTTCGGCCGCGCAAACTGCTTTTGCACAAACGCGAGATCAAGAAACTCTACGGCAAATCGCGGGAAAAGGGTCTTTCGATTATTCCGATGAGGATGTATTTTAAAAACGGCATGGTGAAGGTGGAAATCGGCGT
>JAQVQT010000084.1 GCA_028701435.1 Smithellaceae bacterium
GTCCTTCTGCCCGTTATCATAGGAACGCTCATTACCGCGCCGGTCTGGTCGGTTGAGCCGGCCATGGGTTGGATGTACATGGTGACCGCGATCCTTGTCGCGGTTTTAGGCGGGTTGGGCAACATTAAAGGCACGATCATTGCCAGTTTTTTAATCGGATTTACCCACGCCATCGTCTGTTTTGTCTTCGGAGAGCCGCGCTTCATGAATTTGTCGGCGCTGATTCTCGTCATGATCATATTGGTTATTCGACCCCAGGGGTTAGCAAGGAGTGAATCGCTATGGTAGAAATGGAATTAAAGAGAGACCGAATTGTTATCCGGCTTGGAACAAAAAAGTGGGAATGGGTTCTTGAGCCGCGTTACTGGCGCAACACCCTGCTGTGGGCGGCCTTCCTGGCGATTGCCCCGGTTGTCGCCTATTTTGTCAGCCCCGGGTTGATCAACACGATGATTTCAGCCAATATCTACGCCGCCATTGCAATGCCGCTGGCGCTGATGACCATCGGCACGGGACGCATGAATTTCGGCCCTCAATTTTACATCGGCGTGGGAGGCTATACGGCGGCGCTCTTGAGCATTGCTTACGGCTGGGGGCCCTTGACCACCTTGCCTTTTGCCATCCTGATGTCGATGATCGCCGCGCTGATCTTCAGTCCTCTGGTCATCATGGCGCGGGGCCTTTACTACGTTCTCCTGACGCTGCTTCTGCCGCTGGTTTTTCTGGAAGTGACCTTCATCTATACCGACATTTTCAAGGGCGACACGGGGCTTTTCGGGATTGTGCCGCTTTTGGACACCGGCAACGCCAAAAACAATTTTTTGATCATCGGCTATCTTTCCACGGCGATCATGTTTGCTTATTTGTGGTTCATCAACAAAATCCTGAAATCCCGCTACGGCCTTTTAATGGCGTCGATCAACGATGATGAAGACGTTGCCCACTCCATCGGCATCAATATCAACAAGATTAAAATTATCGCGTTTGTCGCCGCCTCGACGCTGATCGGCATCATCGGATGGTTTTACGCGCACTACTTCAGTTCGTTTGCCGGCATTACCTATCTGCCGCTTACGTTCATGCTGAAGATCCTGCTGGTCCTGATGATCGGCGGACGCGCCCAGGTATTCGGCTGCGTGGTCGGCGGCTATTTTGTCGCCTTCCTGGAGATGCTGATGATCCGGTACATGGGGCCGATCCAACCGCTGTTGTTCCCCATTATTCTTCTGATTTTGTTGTTTATTCTTCCGGAAGGCTTGTTCGGCCTTTATCGAAAGCGCCGTTATCGCGAATATTTGCCAACCATTCACGTGCGGAGGTAGAAAGCCATGACTCCATTGGTGAAAGTGAGCAATCTGGTCAAGCGTTTCGGAGGAATCGTGGCGGTCAACGACGTATCCTTTGAAATTTACAAGGGGGAAACGCTGGGATTTATCGGCCCCAACGGCGCCGGCAAATCTACCGTGGTCAATTGTCTGACCGGTTATCTTCCCGCGACGTCCGGCAAAATCGAAATGAACGGCGTGGACATCACGCACATGAAGCCGCATCAGAGAGTGCATATGGGGCTTGCCCGCACCTATCAGATCCCGCGTCCTTTTCCGGAGCTCACCGCGCTGACCAGCGTACTGGCCAGCTCCATTTCCGGCAAAAAAAGGGTCAACCAGAGTTTTCAGGACGCCATGTATGACGCGACGCATTATCTGGAATTCGTCGGGCTCTTCAGCAAGCGCAACATTCTGGCGCGTGACCTGACTTTTTATGAACTGAGAATGCTGGAGCTGGCGAGAGCCCTGGCCACGACGCCCCAGTTGCTGTTTATTGACGAAGTCATGGCCGGCCTGAATCCCGGAGAAGCCAAAAACGCCATCCAGATGATCCGGAAAGCCAAGGAGCAATTCGGCATTACCGTTTTCTGGATCGAGCATGTCATGGCGGTCCTGATGGAGGCGGCCGACCGGATTGTCGCGATCAATTACGGCTCTAAATTGGCGGAAGGCACACCGGATGAGGTGGTCAATAACGATGATGTGATTGAAGCGTATCTGGGCAGAGGGTGGAGGAAATATGCTTGAAGTAAGTGATCTGAGCGCGTCTTACGGCGTCATACCGGCGCTGCACGGAGTCAGTTTCAATGTCCGGCAGTCGGAAATCGTGACCATCCTGGGATCCAACGGCACGGGGAAAAGCACGATCCTCAACGTTGTCCAGGGCATGATGACCGGCACCAGCGGCAGAGTGATCTTTCGCGACGAAGCCATTCAGGGCCTGCCGTCGCACAAAATTGTCGACCGGGGCATTGTGCAGGTCCCGGAAGGCATGAAGAGCTTCCCGTTTATGACCGTGAAGGAAAATCTGATGCTGGGCGCCTACCGGAAAACCTCCTGGTCCAAAAGAAAACAGACGATTCAGTATGTGTACAGTCTGTTTCCGATTCTGAAGGAACGTTCCAACATGTCCGCCCGCCTCCTTTCCGGCGGCGAGCAGCAGATGCTGAAAATCGGCCGGGGACTGATGGCCAATCCGCATCTTCTGATGGTGGATGAACCGTCCATCGGTCTGGCGCCGCTTATTGTCGACAGTGTTTACGAAACGCTTGGGAAGCTTCGGGAAACGGGGCTGACCATTCTCCTGACCGAGCAAAACGCCCTGCGCGCGCTGCAACTGGCCGACCGTGGTTACATTCTTCAGGAAGGACGAATCGTTCTGGAGGGAAGATCGGCGGAGTTGATGAAGAACAATCTGGTGAAAAAGGCATATTTGGGGAGATAGCAATGGAAGATTATTTTTCTTATACGGCAAAACTTTTCAATCCCGATGAGGCAAGCCAAAAGCCTGAAGCGCTCAAAGGCATCCGGGTGATGGATTTTTCCCACGTCATCTTCGGGCCGATCGCCGCGAGGCTTCTGGCGGATTACGGCGCGGAAGTGATCAAACTGGAGCTGCCTTTTTACGGCGATCTGTGGCGTCCGGCGACTTACTGGGGGAAGTACTGGAAGCATTCCAATCCCATCTGGCACAATATCACCAAGAACAAATATTTTCTTTCGGTAAATCTGCAGCTGAAAGAGTCCAAGGCCTTGATTTACAAAATGGCTGAAAGCGCGGATGTGGTCATTGAAAACTTCGCGCCCGGGACAGCGGACGCCTGGGGCATCGGCTACGAGAAAATTTCCAAGATCAATCCGAACATCATATTCTTGAGCTGTTCCACCTACGGCCAGTTCGGCCCGATGCGGTATTTCCCCGGGTGGGACCTTCTGGCCCAAGGCGCGAGCGGCGTGCTGACCCTGAACGGCTATCCGGACACGGACAATTTTTACAAGCTGCCGGACTACGTCGGCGACTTTGTGCCGGGAAATTTTGCCTCGCTGGCCGTGCTGATGGCGCTGTACCACCGGAAGAAAACCGGAAAGGGGCAGTACATCGACATGGCGCAGACCGAAGGCCTGATGAGGACCCTGTTTCATTATACCTATTATTCTGTGACCCAAAAAGCGATCGGGCGCACTGGAAATGTCGATCCCACGATGGTGCCGGCGGCCATTTTTAAAACGGCCGACGACAAGTTTCTGGCGCTGGCCTGCGCGACGTCCGAACAGTTTAAAAATTTTGCCCTGGCCATCGGCAGGCCGGAGCTGTCTTCGGATCCGCGTTTTGCCGATACGCTGGAGCGGCTGAAGCCGGAAAACGCCAAAGCGCTTCATGAGATCGCGGTGGACTGGATCCGGTCGCAGTCCTGCGCCGATGTGATTCGCCTGGCCGACGATAAAAATTTTCCGGCGGCGGAGGTGGCGGACGATTACATGATCGCCAACGAGGAATGGCGCCGCAAGCGCGGAAGCGTGGTGCTTTTCAAGGACGATGTGTACGGCAATCTGGTCATAGCCGGCCCGTCCGCCATGCTTTCCGGCACGCCTTCGAGAACCAAATGGCTGGCGCGGCCGCTGGGGTATCATAACCGTCTGGTGCTCAAGAAATTTCTGGGGTTGAGCGAAGCGGACATTGAAAAGCTGGAAAAGAAAAAAGTCATCGGAACCTTTGACGACCGGCCGGGACTGAAGCCGCCGGTCTATTACGATCTGAGCAAGGACCCCATCTATAACTACGGAAAAGAGGTTGGAAAATGAGCCCCAAGGAAGAAGTCTATACACGGCACGGCGGCAAGGGCGGCGACCGGGGTAAGATTCTCGCCGAAATGATGAACGCCGAAGGAAAACCGGAAGTGCTGGACGACATTCTGGTGCTGGATGTCAGCTCGGCCAATTTTGCGGGCATTGTCGCCGCCAGCTTATTTGCGGAATTCGGCGCGGAGGTTATCAAAATCGAGCCTTCGGAAGGCGACCCGGCGCGGCAGATCACGCCGTTCGGCGTGACGGTTCAGGGAGTGGGCATTCCCTTCATGTTCGAGGGCCGCAACAAACGGTACATGACCCTCGACATTCGGAACCGGCCGGAAGACAGGAAAACGTTCGCGAAGCTGGCCAAACAGGCGGCGGTGGTGATTGAAAGCTTTGCGCCCGGCGAGATGGACGGCTGGGGAATCGGCTACCGCCAGCTTGCCGCGGAAAATCCCGGGTTGATCTACATCGCGCTTTCCGCCTACGGACAATACACGGATAAGGCCAGGGAATCCGCGAAAATGCCGGATACGGACATTACGTCCCAGGCGGGATCGGGGCTTCCCGCGCAGATGGGCGCGCCGCCCAATGAGCCGGAGCCCTATACCTGGCCTCTCAGAGGCGGCATGTGGGCGGGCTGGTATATCTCCGGTCTTTCCGCGGTCCTCGGCGGCACGGTCGCCCTCATCCACCGGCAAAACACCGGCCAGGGACAAATGGTGGATGTCGCCGGAATGGACGCCTATTCCTCCATGGTCGGCATGCCCGCCACCATCGGCTTTACCTGGGAAAAAGCCAGACCGCGCATCGGCGTTCTGGACTTCATTCTCTATCCGTACGGCCACTGGAAATGCAAGGACGGCTTTGTGGCGATCGCCGCGCCGCGGGACCATGATTTCCGCGCGCTCTTAAAGGTTCTGGGCCTGTGGGAGCAGGAAGACGACTGGCGCTATTCGTCGGACCGCATTCCCGACATTTTGGAGCAGGCCATCCACCTGCACAAGATCATAGAAGAAAAAACGCTGCTGTACACCGGCGATGAGCTGGTGAAGATGGCGCTCAATTACAGCAAAAAATCCGCCCGCTCCAAGTGGCGGGGCGGCGGCGTGCCCATCGTCATGAAGCTGATGACGCCGGAGGAAGCGATGGGAAACAAGCAGTGGCACATCCGCAAGGCTTTTCAGGAGGTGGAGGATAAAAAGCTGGGCAAATACACGATCAGCTCCAATTTCGTAAAGATGTCCGAATCGCCCCCCCGGGTCAAATGGGTGGGAAGCGAAATCGGCGGGGACAATGAATATATCCGGAAAAAATATTTAAACGATTAGAAGGATCAAATATTCGGCAGAAATTTGATCGTATTTTTAAGGGGAATTTTGATAAACAGGAGGGGAAACATGATGAAGAAAGCAAGCAGAGTCAAGATGGTCGTTGTGACGGCGCTGGTACTGCTGGTTGCGATTGCTATCAGCGTACCATCCGTTGCAGTGGCGCAGCCGAAGGGAGAGCCGTTTGTGATCGGCTACATCGGCATGGTCGGATCGCCGGGCACCCGCCCGTGCATGGACATTCAGAAAATGGCGGTGGAGGAAATCAACGCCACCGGCGGCATTATGGGCCGGCCGGTCAAGTATGTGGTCATGGACAACAAGGGCGACACGTCTTTGTCCGTTGAGGCGTTTCGCAAACTGGTCATCGAGGACAAGGCGAAATTCATCTCCGTCGAAGGCCGGACGGAAATCTGCCTGGCCGTTCAGGAAGCCTCCGGCATGCTGTTCAAGGAATATCCCCATATCCTGATTTTCAACGGGCCGATGGGCGCGGAACTGACGGCGCGCATCATCGACGAGGCGCCGAAATACAATCACTGCTTCCGCGACTGGGATCCGGAGCCGGCGCATTACGCGCAGACCAAGTATTTCTTCTGCAAGACCATGCCCCAGTATCAGAAAACGAAAAGAATTGCTTTCCTCTGGGAAGATCTTGCCTGGACCACGGAATGGCGCAAAGGCATCAGCTACATCAATCTGCCCACCTGGGAAAAAATGGCCAAGGAGTGCGGTCTGGAAGTGGTGTACAGCAAGGCGGTCAAGCCCCGCGGCACCATGTATCTGCCGATTCTGCAGGACATCAAAAAATCCAACGCCGATTTGATTTTCTACATCAGCTCGTGGTTTACGGACACGGAATCTTTTGCCAAACAGTGGTCGGATTCCGCGGCCAGGGACATCCAGGTCAACCTCTACGGCGGTGTTGCTCAGACCCAGGATTACTGGAAGATGACGGGCGGCAAGGCGCTGGGCGTGATCAGCTCCTACACGGATCTGGATACGATTCCCCTGACGCCCAAAACCATTCCCTTGGTGAAAAAAGCGCATGCCCGGAAGATCCCCATGCAGATCCATGTCCACATTGCCTATGCCGATATTTACCATTTCAAGTCAGCCATCGAAAGAGCCAAGGGAACCGGCAACATCAAAAACCTGATCAAGGCCATGGAAGACGTGGAAACCGTCTATTCGCTGGGCAAGATGAAATATGAAACCCGGAAAATCAAACCTTTCTATCATTCCCGCGTGAGGGTTGACGCGGCTAATCCCTGGAAGACTCATCCCGGCTACTTTCTGCAGTTGGTTGTCCAGTTCCAGGAGGGGGGCAAGATTGCTTATCTGCATGAGTCCTGCGAGGAAAACGAAAAACTGGTGTCCAAGTGGGTGGATCCCAAACGCTATAAAACACCGGCGGAGTTGAGGAAGTAAAAAAAGGTTGTTAGGTTGAAGGCCGAAGTCTAAAGGCTGATCTGAAGGCTGAAAGCTAGGGGGCGGCATTCTTGTGAAGGCCGCCCCCTTTTTTCGTTATCGGCCTTTGAACTGCGCCGGTCTCTTTTCCAGAAACGCTTTGGCGCCTTCTTTGAAATCTTCGGTGACCAGCAGGGTTTGAAAGGCGGCTTTCTCAATCTTGGTGATCCCGTCGTAAAGGGTGCCCTCCAATCCCAGGCGAACGGCTTTCATGATCTCGCGCTGCGCCACGGGAGCGCCGCCCGCCAGTTTTTTGGCCAGTTTTTTGGCGGTTTCCAGGACTTCGGCGGCGGGGACGACCTTGTTGAGCAGGCCGAGCGCGAGCGCTTCTTTGGCCGGCATAAAGTCTCCGGTCAGCATCAGTTCCAGCGCCTTGGTTTTTCCGATGTAGCGGGGCAGACGCTGGGTTCCGCCCCAGCCGGGGTTGAGGCCCAGTTTGACTTCGGGGAGCCCCACGACCGCTTCTTCCGCCATAATTCTCAAATGGCAGGAGCAGGCGAGTTCCAGGCCTCCGCCCAGGGCCAGGCCCTGAATGGCCGCGATGATGATCTTGGGGTAATTTTCAACTTTGAAATACACGTCGTTGCCGTCGTACTGGGGCACTTTACCCGACTGGAGGTCGGCAAACTCGGTAATGTCCGCGCCCGCCGAAAAGCATTTCGGGCCGGTGCCGGTAATGATGATCACACGCACGGAGTCGTCCTTTTCGCAGCGGTTGAGCAGGTCGGTTAAATCCCGCAGAACCCCCTGCGCCATTGCGTTGGCCGGCGGATGATTGATGGCCGCCACCACGACCGCGCCGTCTTGTTCCACAACCAGT
>JAQVQT010000085.1:0-1870 GCA_028701435.1 Smithellaceae bacterium
ACGCCTTTGGTAAAGAACAGTTCTTTCGGGATGGATGAATTCAATTTTTTAATCTCCTTTTGAGTTGTGCTTTATCGTTCATGGCCGCCGGTTTGTCTCCAGCGGCAGCGCATGCCTCGTCCTCTGCCGTTACCTCCGTTTCCGCGGCCGTGGCAGCCCGGCAGGGAAAAAACAGCCTGCCCCAGCCGGTTGCTTTGATAGGCGGAAAGAACCTCTTCCACCGTGCCGCGAATAAACGGATAAACCGCGATGCCCAGCGAGGCGATGGCCATCTGCATGGGTCGGGAGATCGCGCCGCAGATCAAAACCGCAACGCCCTGGTCCCGAAGTCTTGCCGCGCGACCGGCCGGATCCGTCGCGTCAATCCGCACCGTCGTTCGTTTGGTTCCGTTGGCGCCTTCCGTCTCCAGAATCAACAGTTGATCCGAGGAGTCAAAAACGGTTGAGATGCAATCTTTAAATACCGACAGGGCCAACTTCATGCGCTCTCCTTTTCTAAACGGCAGCCTAACTTTACCCGGCTTTTATCCAACGCAAAACCGATGCCAAAAAGGAAAAAATAGCAAATGAAACAATAACAGGCGGTTGGATGAGCACGCGGCGAATATCTCCGGTGGTCTGCTGTGCATTTATGCGACAATGTCGCAAAAAGATGCATATCTGCGACAAGCCATCGTCAATCGTTCGGAGAAAGTTTGAGCGCTTTGATCTTACGATACAGGGTGCTTCGATGGATTCCCAGTTGCCGGGCGGTTTGGGGACGGTTTCCGTTGTTCTTTCGGAGAGCGTCGATGAGATAGTCGGCTTCCAGGTCCCGAAAAGACGCGGCGGTTTTTCCTTCCGGGGAAGTGTTTGCCGCAAACAGAAAGTCGGGTAAATGCTTCTTTTCAATCCGGCCCTCTTTGCAGAGGATGAAGGCGCGTTCGATCAGGTTGGCAAGTTCCCGGATGTTGCCGGGATAGCGGTACGCCATCAGCAACGCCATCGCATCGTCGCTGATTTCTTCGATATTCTTTTTTTGCAGGATATTGAAACGGTCGATAAAATGGTCAATGAGTAGAGGAATGTCTTCCATGCGTTCGCGCAGCGGCGGCAGATGAATTTTAAAGACATTGATCCGGTAGAACAGGTCCTCGCGGAAGCGGTTTTGGCGGACCAGGTCTTCCAGGTTTTTGTTGGTGGCCGCGAGGATGCGCACGTTGTGCTCTACGCTGCGGGTTGTTCCCAGCGGCTCATAGGTTTTTTCCTGCAGGACTCGCAGCAGTTTCACCTGCATGGCGGGAGAGATCTCGCCGATCTCGTCGAGAAACAGCGTGCCGTTTTCCGCCGCGTGGAAGCGTCCGGGCTTGTCTTTTTTCGCGTCCGTGAACGCGCCGGCCTTGTAGCCGAAAAGCTCGGACTCCAAAAGCGTGTCCGGCAGAGCGCTGCAGTTGACCGCAACGAAGGGCTGCCTTTTTCTGGGGCTGAGATTATGAATGGCGCGGGCGACGAGCTCCTTGCCCGTGCCGCTCTCCCCTTCAATCAGGACGGTGCTGGAGCTGGCGGCGATGTCGGGAAGGATATCAAAGAGCCGGAGCATCCTGTGGTTCTTGGAAATGATATCTTCAAAAGAATATTTTCCCTGAATGGCTTTGCGCAGATCTTCTTCGACGCTGATGTCCCGGAAGGTTTCCACGGCGCCCAGAAGTTTTCCCTTCCCGTCGCGAAGCAGGGCCGTGGAAATGCTGATCGGGAGTTTTCTGCCGTCCGCGTCGATGATGTTCACCCTCTTGTTGATAATGGGCTTTCCCGTCTTCATGGTCATGCGCAAACAGCAGTTTTTCTCGCAGATGTCCGCTTTCAGAACATCCTTGCATAACTGGCCGACCGC
>JAQVQT010000085.1:1970-7627 GCA_028701435.1 Smithellaceae bacterium
ACTTATAAGCATATGCTCATAATATGTCAAGGTCAAAATTCCAGAATAGTGGATGCAACACAAAAATGAGCTGTTCAAAAAAGTTTTCATCGTGTAGAATCCAGCTCAAAAAGAAGGGCCTGTGATGACGAATTCCTCTGTAACGATGAACGCAATCAAATCTTATCGCCGGATCGCTCTGGCTTTCAGTCTGCTGGCTTTTGCCTGCCAGTTGCCCTGGCTGGTTGTGACGGATTTTTATGGGGTCGGTCTGCCCGCCGTTTTTATTGCCAAACTGGCGCTTGTCCTGTTTCTGGGGAATCTCCTGTGGGCGCTGCTTCTTCATCTCGCCATCGGGCCGGTCAAAAAATATTTATGTTGATTCCTGATTTTACGCGGTATTCCCTCGCGCTTCTGGAAGGCGGCCAAATCATTCATTGCGCGGGAGGGGGCGGTCTGCGCCCTCTGTGGGATGCTCTGGAAAAATATCAGGGGAGGTCCGGCCTGATCCTGTATGATAAAGTGATCGGACTGGCCGCGGCGATGCTGATCGTCCGGTCCGGCATCATTGCCGAAATTCATACAAAAGTGGCGTCGAGACCGGCTGAAGAATTTCTTGAAAAGAACGGGATGATCCTGCACGCCGCCGAAGTGGCGGCCAACATCCTCACCCGTGACCAAAGCGCGGTCTGCCCCGGTGAGATCATCGCGCTGGGCTGTTCCAATACCGATGAATTTATGAAAAGCATCAGGGAGTTTCTCGGGATTTCCGCTCCGTAGGCCTGACGAATGTCCTTGATCTTCCGGTCATTGATCGCACATGACGCGATTTCGCCCCCAACGCTTGGCGCGGTACAGGGCCTGATCGGCGCGGGAGATCAGGGTGGAGAGGTCTTCCCGGTTCTGATACTGTGCGACTCCCAGAGAAACGGTCACCCTGAAGTCCGATCCCGATGTGATAAAAAGGTTCTGTTCAATGGAAGCGCGCACGCGCTCCGCGCAGAGCATCGCTCCTTCGAGATCCGTTTGCGTCATGACCAGCAGAAATTCCTCCCCGCCGTAGCGGCCGCAAAAATCCGCGCTGCGGAGGTTGTCCCGGATCATTTTCGAAACCGTCCGCAGCACCTCATCCCCCGTCTGGTGGCCATAGGTGTCGTTCACGGACTTGAAATGGTCGATGTCCAGCATGGCGACGGAAAATTGGTAGTTGCCGCGGAATGCCCGTTTCAGTTCATAGTCCAGCAGTTCGACCAGGTGGCGCCGGTTGTAGATGCCGGTCAACTCGTCGTGGATGGACAGTTCCCGGATCACGGAGAGGGATTTTCCCAGTTTTTGACGCAGGGAGCTGATGTGCCCGCCGATCACGGAAAAAGCCGCCAGCACAAGAGCCAGAACAAACCACTGAAGATATTCAATCGTGAAATTGACTTTTTCCGGACGGAAATAGTGAAGCAGGGCAATGTCGATGCCGTAGGTCAGCAGCGTAAAAACACTGATCGATAAAAATCTGCGGGTGTTCAATCGATAAACGCCAAAGATGAGGATCATGACATAAACCAGCAGCATGGCGCCGCGGGACTCATTAGCGTAGTACATTCCATACATGGTCACCAGGATGCCGGCGAACATCTGGATGGAGGTCAGGCTTGGATCGGGCATCTTCCGGTTGAGGCCGGTTCGAAAAACGATGTAGAAGGCGACGTTGATGACGGGAATGATGATCAGAAATCCGGCGATGGCCCGCCACTCCATGACGTCGGCCAGGTAGGAGGCATACGCCAGACCGAAGCACAGAAGATAGACGGAAAAGGCCATGAAAAATCGGCGTATGCGAATCGCCTGCTCCGGATCATTTTGGGGAAGAACAGGAAACAGGAAAATTTGTTTCACAATCGATTGTTTTTCAGGCGAAGGATTCCTGTTCGTCATGAGGTTCTTTTAATCCCGCTTACGCGGGACGAGAGTTCATTCTCCGTAGCTTGCTGCGATATAACCATGTTCGTTTCATGCCTCGACAGCTTGCTGCGAGGCGGTTGATTCGGTAGAAAATAAACGGTCATAAGATTCAACAGCTTTCCTTGCGGCCGTTCGTCCGGGCAGTACCTGCCCTACATATGAGCGTCCAGCCAGGATCGCAGGTCTTGGAGCACACGGGTCCGGTCGTGGGCGAGCTCGTTGTACACTTCATGCTTGAGGCCTTCGTAGCGTTTGAATGTCTTGTCTTTTGCTCCGACCATTTCAAAAAGTTCCTTCTGCCCGGAAAAGGCGGTGTCTTTTGAGCCCAGTTGAATCAGTACCGGGATTTGAATTTTTCCGGCATTCTCCGCGCCGATGACGACATAACGGTTCATCTCATGGGCAAGCCGCGGCGTGATCACATTGTAGACGAGAGGGTCCTCTACATATGCCCTGACGACCTCGGGATCGCGGGAAATAAACTCCGGCGGCAGCGGCGACTTTACGTGAATCGACGGCAGCAGGCCCGAGAGGATTTTGGTTGCTGTAAGCAGGATTTTCGGGATGTCCGTTCCCGGCCGGGAGCCCGTTCCCGATAGTACAAGCCCTTGAATTTCATTGGCGTTTTGCTCGACGAGGTTCATGGCGATGAGGCTTCCCATGGAATGGCCGAGGACAAAGCAGGGAAGGCCGGAAAATTTTGTCCGAATGACTTCACGCCGGAACTGCATTTCATCATCGATAAACTCCTGAAAGCTCATGACGTGTCCGCGCTTTCCCTCACTTTTTCCGTGCCCGCGGTGATCGGTGCCGAAGACCGCGTAGCCCGCCGGGAGAAGTTCACCCACCACATTCCCATACCGGCCGATGTGTTCGGCGTAGCCGTGAATAACCTGCACCACCGCTTTGGGGCGGGAAGCGTCGTCCGGCGTCCATCCCTGCCAGTAGATGGACGTCCCGTCCTGCGACTTGAAATTTCCGGATTGCGTTTTCATGAGGATCTCCTTTCATCGGGTTGCCGCCGGCTTCCGGGGTTGCCGGGTGCTTTGCAACTTTTTATTTTTCGGAGAACTTTCGACAGGAATATAAACCAGGAACGGACCGGAAACAAGGAAAATGATTTCAGCGGTTCTTGCGTATTCGCGGAAGGGCCGGTTTATGCTTTTGCTCCTGTCCGAAGGACGCGACGGCGGCGATGATGGCCGCGCCGATTCCCGAGCCGTCCGACGTCGTACAAAGCGAAATCCGGTCGGCACGGCAAGCGAAGAACTCTTCCAGGACGCACCGCATGTTTTCCGGATAGCCGGGATATTTTTCAAAAAGGGACCCGTCGATGGCGATGGTATGCTTTTTTTCAAGATGTGCGTCCATCCAGGTAACCACGGCGGCCAGCGCCGCTCCGGCAATGCGGGCCGACCGTCTCGAGACGATCCGGCAGACGTGCGCGGCGGCGTCCCGGTCCCGATCGGAGACGTCCGGAATGCCGATGGCCGCGAAGAAATCTTCCCCCAGGGCGGACAAGGACATCTGCTCAGAGCTGACGGAGTGTTCGCGGGCCAGAACGGGCCGGTGCTTTTTGTCAAGCAAGATTCCCCGGTCCGTCATATCCAGCAGGATCAGCCGGACCAGTTCGCCGATGTACATTCCGGACACCATTTTTTCCATGCGCTGGCAGCCGGGATTGAGGGTCATGCGATCCAGCGCCTGATCGCAGGCGTTGGTGTCGAGTTTGTCGAAATTGCCCCATTCCAGGTTGAGGATCATTTCCTTCCCCGGCTGTGGAAACCCGCCCTTTGCCGGTCGGCCGGTTTTTTCCGGATAGCAGGCGTTCGTGCCCGTCCCGAGGATGACGCCCATATCGCAGGAAGAATCGACGTAGCTTTTGGTCGCCAGCGTTCCCACCGTGTCGTTGACCAGGGCCGTGACTGAAACCTCCTCGATGCGTTTGCGCCTGAGCGCGTCGGAAAGCAGGGCGACGACGTTTTGTCCCGCGACGCCCGCGGCGGTAAACCCTTTGGTCCAGTTTAAAAGAACTCCGGCGTTGACGGCGCTCTGCGCGACGGGGAAAGAAAAGGTGAAGGCCAGATCCCGGTGCTCTTTGGGGTCGAGCCGGTGCTCTTCCAGAAAAACAGCGACGCCTTGGGCCAGAAAATCGAAAAGCGCCTCCCCCGATCCACGCATGACGGCTTCCGGGACAGCCAGACGGTTCACGGCCGTGATTTCAGCCTTGCCCCGGCCGTCCAGACGGACCGCCAGGACGCGCAGGTTTGTGCCGCCCAGATCGAGCGCCAGAAATCGTCCCTGTTCCGCGCCCGTCGGACGGCCGACATAGGAGGGAAGCATTCGCAGAGAGCTGGTTTGCCCGTCCAGACCGCGTTTCATCTCCTCGTGAAAACGGGCGGCGGCGCCTTGTGCGTCCGCGGGAGAAAAGGAAAAAAGATCCTCCAGCTTTGATAAATATTTACGGGTTGTCTGATTCATACGTGGCACGCAAAAAAACCCCGTGCTTTTTTGGCGAAAGCGAGCATCCGGAATCGGCGGCGCTCCGGCTTTTGCCGCGTTATATGCGGTACGGGGCGTTTTGGTTATGCCAGACGACAACGCAGTTTCGCCCCTTGTGTTTGGCTTCATAAAGCGCCTGATCCGCCCTTTCGAAAAGGTCAGTCGCGGAAATGGATTGGGTATGATCGGTGAAAGCCACACCGCCGCTGACCGTTATTCGGATTTTTCTCCGGCCGTCGCCAAACTCATGGCTCGCGCACAGAGAGACGATTCTTTCGGCCATGTGGAGCGCTTCCTCCACGCGGGCATCGGGCATGAGCAGGATGAACTCTTCTCCGCCGTAGCGGCTGATCAGTGTGGAGCCTTTGCGCACGTGGTCCAGCATGAGCGCTGCGAATTGGCGCAGAACTTCGTCGCCCGTCAGGTGGCCGAAAGAGTCATTGACGTTTTTGAACTGGTCCAGATCGAAAAGAATGAGAGACAGGTGTCCGCTGTTTCGCCGGAGCTTGGCGAGCTCTTCTTCCACCCGGATTTCATAAAATCTCCGGGTGTAAAGGTTGGTAAGGCTGTCATGAATGACCTTGGAAAACAGCTTCGCGTTTTCCAGAGAAACGGCCAGGGCGGTGCTGAGAACTCTCAATTGCTGCGTTTCGAAAAAGCCGAAGCAACGATCCGCGGGGATTTCAATTGTAACCAGTCCCACCGCGCGCAGAGAGGACCCCACCAGCGGCAGGCATAAACATTGGTCTTCCCCCGCTTGTCCGCTTTCCGCCGGCAGGGGGACTTCTCCTTCCAAAATGAGCGGAGCGACGCCGACCATTTTTTGAGACAACCATTTTCCCAAAACCGTTCCTTCCACGGGGAAAGACAGATTCGGACGGATGGATTGGTTTTGATAAAAAACACCGTCCACTTCCAGCGTTTTACACTGTTCGTCGAGGCTCAGGATGGCGATTCTGGTGCCCTGTGAGAAATCGGCCAGGGTTTCCAGGGCGATGTCGATCAGAATTTCCCTGTTGGTAAAAGCGGTGAGAAGCCGGGTGCCGAAATTGAGAAGAAAGAATTCCTCGTCGAAACCGGAGCCCAGCTCGCATTCGGCAAAAACGCCGGAGGATTGCCCCGCTGCGGCCTGCATCTGTTTTTCCATGTCGGTCCTTTTTAGCCTTGCGCCTTATGGTGTCGTTCAGGAAAATGAAACGGCAAAAAATTTATACAGCGCT
>JAQVQT010000086.1 GCA_028701435.1 Smithellaceae bacterium
ATCAGATTACGTCTGGATATTTTTTCATCCATGCCTTTTCCCTCCTCCCATGTTATCAGACGGCTAAACGTAAAATGCTCAAGACAATCCTGGATGGCGCCCCGTAATAAATTTTTTTGATCAGAATGTCCTTTTTTGTGCGTTTGAGTATATGGAGCGGCACTTGGCGTGTCAAGAAGATTCCAGCCACCGGTAATTTGCTTATTCCCATTCGATCGTGCCGGGGGGCTTGGAGCTGATGTCGTACACCACGCGGTTGATGCCGCGCACCTCGTTGATGATGCGGTTGGAGACGCGCGCGAGCAGGTCATGCGGCAGGCGGGCCCAGTCGGCGGTCATGGCGTCGTCGCTGGTGACGGCCCGGATCGCCACGATGTTTTCATACGTTCGCTGATCGCCCATGATGCCCACGCTTTTGAGCGGAAGTAAAATCGTAAACGACTGCCACAATTTGCCGTAGAGATTCGCACCGCGGATTTCCTCAAGCAGGATGGCATCCGCCCGCTTGAGCACGGACAGGCGCGGAACCGTCACTTCCCCGATGATGCGAATCGCCAGGCCCGGGCCCGGAAAAGGCTGCCGCCAGACCACGTCGTCCGCAAGCCCCAGCTCTTTTCCCAGAAGCCGCACTTCGTCCTTGAACAGATGCCTCAGCGGCTCCACGAGCTTCAACTTCATGGTTTTGGGCAAACCGCCGACATTGTGGTGCGATTTGATCACCGCACTGGGGCCGCCGAAAGCGGAACGCGATTCGATCAGATCGGGATACAGCGTTCCCTGCGCCAGAAACTTTACCTCTTTGAGTTTGCGCGCCTCCGCGTCGAACACTTCAATGAACGTCCGGCCGATGATCTTGCGCTTTCGTTCCGGCTCCCTCACCCCTTTGAGCCTTTGAAGAAATATTTTTCCCGCCCGGACAAACCGCAGGTTGATGCGCAGATGCTTTTTGAACATATCGATGACGCGTTTTGCCTCGCCTTCCCGCAAGACGCCGTTATCCACAAAGACACAGGTGAGCTGTTTGCCGATCGCCCGGTGCAGAAGCGCCGCCGCAACCGACGAATCCACACCGCCGGATAGCCCGAGAATGACCTTTTCCTTTCCCACCTGCCGGCGAATGTCCTCCACGGCCCGCGAGACGAAAGATTTCATCGACCAGGTCCTGGCGCAGTGGCAGACTTCAAACAGGAAATTGGCCAGCATTTTCCCGCCCTCGCGGGTGTGAACCACCTCGGGATGGAATTGCAGGCCGTAAAATTTTCTTCGAACATTTTCGGTTGCCGCAACCTTTGTGTTGGCCGTGGAAGCCGTGACGGAAAACCCCCGCGGCAGCTCGCCGATGGAGTCGCCGTGGCTCATCCAGCAGGGCGTTTTTCGCTCCACGCCGGCAAAGAGACCCTTTTGCTTTTTGATGGTGAGTTCGGCGAAACCGTATTCACGTTTGGCCGATCCGATGACCCGCCCGCCCAAGGCATCCACCATGAACTGCAGGCCGTAGCAGATCCCCAGCACCGGAATCCCCAGATCGAAGATGCCGCTCTGTGCGCGCGGCGCGCCTTTGGCGTAAATGCTGGCCGGGCCGCCGGACAGAATGATCCCTTCCGGCGCCATCGCCCGAATGGCGGAAAGAGGAAGTTCGGGCGGCTCAATCCGGCAATACACCTGATGTTCGCGCACCCGCCGGGCAATCAGCTGGTTGTACTGCGAGCCGAAATCAATGATCAGAATCATGGGGGCTTCCTGTCTTCTTAACAGATAAACAACATTTCCCAGAACTTCGGGAGCGGCCAGATTTCATCATCCACAAGATTTTCCAGCGCGTCCACAGATTCGCGAAGCTCGTCCATTTTCGGTTTAACCCTGGCGCAAAGCATTTCCGCTTTCTTCTGCTCACTGTCCATACCTTTGGCCGCCTGCATTCCGGCTGCGATCTCCTTACAGGCCATATAAACATCATTGCTGAGGTCAAGAATCTTCTTCAACAGCTCCGCCTGCGAAGAGATCACCGCGGCGGACCCGAGGGCCTCTTTGGCGTCGAGAATCGCCCGCGCCAGTTTTTGTTGATAGGCCGCGGCCGCCGGAATCACCTGCGTCAGGCAGATGTTGGCAAGGCAGTTGACTTCGATTTCCAAATCCTTGATGTAGCGCTCGGTGTGAATCAGGTAGCGGGCCTTCAGCTCCTCGTTGGAAAGCACCTGATATTTTTCAAAAAGTTTAAGCGCCCGGTCGGTCACCAGCGCTTTTAACGCGCCGGGCGTTGTTTTTTCATTCGGCAGATTCCGCTTTTTTGCTTCCCCCGCCCATTCCCTGGTATAGTTGTCCCCGTTGAATAAAATTGGCCTTACCTGCGCGATTTCGCTTTTCAGGACGTCAAAGACCGCCTGATTGATGTTCTTCGATCCTTTGGCCTTGATCTTTTCGGCCAGGTCGTCCAGGCTTTCGGCCACAATCGTGTTTAAGGCATAGGCGGGGCAGGCAACGGACTGGGATGAGCCCACCGCGCGGAATTCGAACTTGTTGCCGGTAAAAGCAAACGGAGAAGTCCGGTTGCGATCCGTGTAATCCTTGCTGACCTGCGACAGAGAGGAAATGCCCAGATCGATGATTTCCGCGTTCGTCGCCTTATGAACGGTGCCTTTTTCGATATTGTCCAGAATTTGCGTCAACTGTTCGCCCAAAAACACGGAGAGGATGGCCGGCGGCGCTTCATTGGCGCCCAGGCGATGATCATTGCCGTAAGACGCTACCGTGGCGCGCAGAAAATCCGAATGTTTGTAAACGGCGCGGATCGTCGCAATCAAAAATACGAGAAAATGGATGTTGTCCTGCGGCGTCCGACCGGGATTGAGCAGCTGGTTGCCCTGGTCGTCGGAAAGAGACCAATTCACATGCTTGCCGGAGCCGTTGATTTTGGCAAAGGGTTTTTCATGCAGCAGGGCGGCCAGACGATGCTTCTTTGCGACATACTTCAGCGTCTCCATGATCATCTGGTTGTGGTCCACGGCCAGATTGGCCTCTTCAAACACGGGCGCGATTTCATACTGGCTGGGCGCAACCTCGTTGTGCCTGGTCTTGGCCGGAATGCCCAGCTTGTAGAGCTCCTCCTCCACGTCGTGCATGAAGGATGATATCCGCTCCTTGATGCTGCCGAAATACTGATCTTCCAGCTCCTGACCCTTGGCCGGCGGCGCGCCGACCACCGTCCGGCCGCCCAGCACCAGGTCCTGGCGCTTGTAGTAGTAATCCATGTCGATCAGAAAATACTCCTGCTCGATGCCCAGGTTGACCTGGACTTTTTTCACGTTTTTTGCCCCCAGCAGTTTCAGCATGCGAAGCGCGCTTTGATTCAGCGCGCGCAGCGACCGCAGAAGCGGCGTTTTCTTGTCCAGCACCTGGCCGGTGTAGGAAATAAAGACGGTCGGAATGCAAAGGGTCGTGGAGATTCCGTTACGCTTGATGAAGGCGGGCGATGACATGTCCCACGCCGTGTAGCCGCGCGCTTCAAAGGTCGCCCGAATGCCGCCGGAGGGAAAACTCGACGCGTCCGGTTCCCCCTGCACCAGCTGCTTGCCGGAAAACCTCTCGATGACCGCGCCGGGGCCGCAGGGATCGGCAAACGCGTCGTGCTTTTCGGCGGTGGTGCCCGTCATGGGCTGGAACCAGTGCGCAAAGTGGGTCGCGCCCTTTTCCAGCGCCCATTCCTTCATGGCATGGGCGACGACATTCGCGGTCTCTTCGTCCAGCGTTTTGTTTTCATTCATCGCCTGCATCAATTTTTTGAAAACATCTTTGGGAAGCTTCTCTTTAATGACCGCATGGCTGAAGGTGTCCTCGCCAAAATACTGCGATACGGGAACGAACTTTTCCTTTTCGACCACGTATTGCCTTTCCGCCGCGAGCGTGGGTTGCATCTTTTTCATAGCTTTGCCGTCCTTTTGCGAGAGATGCTCCTCTTTACTCCAATAGCGGAATTTGCGCAAGCACCCAGCTTCTTTCCGGCTTTCCCCTTCTGCCCGAAAAAATCACGGGCCGCAGCCATCCCCCAGAAAACAGATCATCTTCTGGGTGACGATGTCCGACATCAGGCGTACGTCCTTCGCCCGGACGTCGCAGACGCGGACCACGCCGGAAAACCGCGCATCGTCCGGCATCAGATTCGCCAGAATGTTGGGCTGTTTTTTGATCCATGCCGCATTGAAGACCACGCCCTCTTTTTCCGGATAGATGGCCATGTAAAAGATGTCCATTTCCACCATATCCTGAAAAAAATGCGTTCCGAAGGACAAATCGGGAATGAGCGCGCCGTCCTGGTAGGCGATTTCGCCGATGGCGGTGATATTGTTGATTTCCGAAAACGTGACCGGAACACCCATCGCCGGCGTAGTCGTTCCCCATCGCCCCGGCCCCAGCAGGATCGTCGGCATGGCCTCACGGCGACCGATCTGCCGGTTGAGCTTACCCGTGAGCCTGGCAACCTCGTGCTTTTCCGAAAGCACCAGGCCGGAATAGGCCTTGGGATCAATGTAGATCAGGCGAGAGATTGCCTGGTAAATGCTGCCGCCCATGAAGTTGGCGTCCTGCCGGATCAGCGTTTTCGCGCGGCTGATATTCTCCGGCAGCTCCACCCGGCTGTAATGGCCCTTGGTCTGAAAGGGACGGCACTGCAGCAGGTTGATCCGCGGGTCGCCCACCGCGTTGAAATTGACGGTAAACTCGATATCCACCGGGTAGCGGTAAATCTGCTCCAGCGTTCTGAGCATTTTAGACATGGTTTTCGCAAAAGGCGTCGCGGACAGCAGTTCGTCAAACGTGATAATCCAGGCCTGCTTCGCGTCCCGTCCTACAGAGCGCAGATAATCGGCCGCTTCCTTGTCTTCTTCCACGATCCAATTCAGATTCGCCACCAGATCCTCGTCGAGCAATTCGAAGGTCGGCAGCGTCTGAAATTCGTTGTCGCGCAGATTCAGCACATCCGCTTCATGCTGGGAGAACCGCTTGATGTCCTCAGACTTCGTGTAGGGTTTGACGGTAGGCGCGTCCAGGGCGACGATGCGCGGATAATCATTTTCCACGCGGTTGACGGCGCGCGTGCCCAGGCCGAAAACAATCCGCAGCATGCCGGCTTTCGGATCCATGCCCTTTTGCCAGACGAAGGTATTGTAGGACAGGCCGACGCCGGCCAGGCCGGGAAAGAAATAACTGCCGCGGTGCGAACCGGAAACGCGCTGCACCAGAAGCGCCATCTGTTCATCCTGCTCGGCCATTCCGCGCTGCAACCGGTAGGTGAGCGCGTCCTCGTTCATCGTGGAGGCGAAGATTTTGCGGACGGCTTCCTCGAAATGCCGGTAGCGTTCCTCCGGCGTTCCCTGGTTGACGCGGAAATAGCTTTCGTATTTTCCGGCAAAGGCGTTGCCGAAGGCGTCTTCCAGAAGCGAACTGGACCGGACGATGATCGGCGCCTGGCCGAAGTATTCCAGCATGAGCTGGAACTGCTCCTTGATTTCGTCGGGAAACACGCCGTGCAGCATCTTGTTTTTGAGCTCACGAGCGACGTCAAAATATCCTTCGTCGGTTTTTTGCGCCATCAATAGTTTCCACCAGCCGTTCTGCACCATGTACGAATAGAAAATATCCGACCCGACATAGAAGGAATCGTGGATTTCCAGCACGGCTTTCCAGTCAAATGATGGATCCTTGCGCAGAATGTTGCGTGCCAGCAGCATTCCGACGGATTTGCCGCCGATGAACCCCGTGCCGATGAGGCGCTTCTTGATCTCCACCAGGTCTTCGAGCTCGAAGTATTCCCGGACCAGCGACAGGATCCGCTGCTCCCTGCCGATCATCACGCGGGAAAGGATTTCCACCATGTCCTGCTTTTCCGGGGCCGCGTCGGGATTTTCCAGAAGACTGCCGGCTTTCAGAAAGATTCGGTCCCAGTAATCGAGATTGCGCTCGCCGCTGGTGGCATTCTTGTCCGTCAGGTAGGACAGGATGCGCGCGGCATCCGCGCTGTTTAAAATCGGGACACAGGCCTGCTCTTCCAGGATGTGCGGCAGAAACATGGTCGGCGTGTAGCGTTTCCAGGCCTTGAGCGGATGGACGTAGATCCTTCCTTCATGGTTGTAAACATCCAGCAGAACCTGCGTCGTTTCACGGATGCGGGCCACGGTTTTGAAAGAGTGGCGGCTCCTCAAAATGGCGAAATACGCGACTGTATTGAGCTCAAACAGGTAGGGGCAGGTGATGACGAAGAAGTTGCCGATCATCAGGTCCGTCGCCCAGGCCAAAAGCAGATCGGACAGGCAGTCAAAAACGTAAAACACGTCGCGGCCCTCATCGCGGATGATGTTGTGGACCTCGGTGGAAAAGGATTCAAATCCGGAATTGGCGTTGAGTTGATAGATTTTGATTCCGGTACCCGCCTCCAGCAGGGCAGGGTGGTTGGCAAAACGCATATAGACCAGACGCTGATTCCGGGCAAGGGCTTCCTGAACATAGGGATCCACGAATTTTTTGTAATCCTCGATATCGTCAACCTGCAGGACGACATTGTCGCCCATCTGCAGGTAATTGAGAATTTTATCCAGGCCGTTGATGCCGGTGCTGACTCGCGCATAAGGGGTCATAACACTCTGCTTCCTCTTCTTCGTGTTCGATAGAACAAATTTGTTCGCCGCCAACCGGTTTTATGAAATGGTCCGCCGATTTCCCAAATGGCGCTCCTGTTCAAAAAACAAAGCAATAACAATGCCTTGCGGAAACTTGGCCTTGTTTCGGTCAATTGCTCCGCCATTGAACCGCCATGTTTCAACCTTCTGCTGTATATGGTTTTTCAATATTTGTGCCATCGGCGCTAAGATTGCCTTTACGCTTTTTCCCTTCCGCTCTTTTACCGTTGATCGACTGAACATTTTTGAACCTTTACCCATATTGCATCAGGCTTTGGTAAAATTTGTCGGTCTTTGCAGCGGGGCAAGAAAGCAGCTTGAAAAGCACAACACTTTCATGTGGATGGAAGATGTTTTGAAATCTGTCACGGAGAATTTTCCATTTCTTACCCGGCAAACCGTTTAGCCCACATTTTAGTTTTTCGTTTTAGAAAATGAAACAATATTGTCCCAAATTGAACAAGCACTTATTCGATAAATGATCAATGATATCCATAACTAAAAAGGATTGGAAAATATGGCACTCTCCTTGCGCTATGCAAGATCGCAAAGAAAATTTTTAAAGGAGGCGTCCATCATGAATTCCGGAGATACAGCGTGGGTGTTAACGGCTAGCGCCCTGGTTCTTTTAATGACCATTCCGGGCCTGGCATTTTTTTACGGAGGTCTTGTCCGGCGCAAAAACGTTCTGTCCATCTTGATGCAGTGCTTTATCATCGTGTGCGTCATTTCTCTGCAATGGATGCTGTTCGGCTATTCGCTGGCCTTCGGTCCTTCCATTCACGGCATCATCGGCAATCTGGACTGGATCGGGCTTTCCGGTGTGGGTGCGTTGCCGAACCCGGATTATTCTAAAACCATTCCCCACTCGGTTTTTATGATCTTTCAGGCGATGTTTGCCATCATCACACCGGCCTTGATCATTGGGGCGTATGCGGAACGCGTGAAGTTTTCCG
>JAQVQT010000087.1 GCA_028701435.1 Smithellaceae bacterium
GGCGTGATGCCCACGCCGGCCATCGCCTTTGTCACCCAGAGCATGCGCGCCGACGCGGGCGTCGTGATTTCCGCGTCTCACAATCCCTTTCAGGACAACGGCCTGAAGATTTTCGGCGGCGACGGCTACAAGCTTTCCGACGAGCAGGAAGAATTTATCGAAGACCTGATCCTCAACAACAAACTTTCCGACCTGGTGTCCCGGGGGCATGACATCGGAAAGGCGTATCGCCTCGACGGCGTAAACGGACGCTACATTGTCTTCGCCAAGAACACCTTCCCCCGCAATCTTTCCATGGAAGGCATGAAAATCGTTCTGGATACCGCCAACGGCGCCACGTACAAGGTCGCGCCCGATACCTTCCATGAACTGGGCGCCAACCTCGAAGTCATTCACAAGACGCCCAACGGGACCAACATCAATGACGGCTGCGGCTCGCAGCACACGGAAATCCTCCGGAGAAAAGTGGTGGAGTGCGGAGCGGCCATCGGCCTGGCCTTTGACGGAGATGGAGACCGCCTGATTGCCGTGGATGAAAAGGGCCGGGAAATCACGGGCGACCAGATCATGGTCATCTGCGCCAATATTCTGAAGCGGGAAGGCAAATTGAAAAACGACCTGCTGGTCACCACCGTCATGAGCAACCTCGGTCTGACCGTGGCCTGCAAAAAATACGGCTTCCGCCACCATGCCTCCAAAGTCGGTGACCGCTATGTTCTGGAGGACATGAAAAAACTTGACGGCATCATCGGGGGGGAAGAAGCGGGGCACATGATTTTCCTGGACCATCACACAACCGGAGACGGCGTCATTGCCGCCCTGCAGCTGGTGGCGGCGATGATCAAAGAAGGGAAACCTCTTTCCGAACTGGCGCAAATGATGGATATTTTCCCGCAGAAACTGATCAATGTGGACGTGCAGCGCAAACCGAACATTGAAGACGTGCCGAAACTCGTCGAGGCCATCCGGCAGGCGGAGAGTGAGCTGGGCGGCGAAGGGCGCGTGCTCGTCCGCTATTCGGGAACGCAGAATATGTGCCGCGTCATGGTGGAGGGGCCGTCCGACGCGGTGACGGAAAAATACTGCCGGCAGATTGCCGATGTCGTGAAAAGTGAGCTGGGATAGCACGAAAGGGGAAACGGATTATGGGAATCACCGTCTGGGTGACGAGAGACTTTGCGCACATGAGCGAGATGGCGGCGGACATTGCCGTCCGGAAAACCATCGGCATCCTGAAGGACAAAGACGAGGCGGTGCTGGGGTTGGCCACGGGCAATTCGCCCACGGGCCTCTACAAGCACTTCGCCCGGGCGGCCAACGAGGGCAAGCTGGACGCCGGCCGCATCCGTAGTTTTAACCTGGACGAATACGTCGGCCTGCCGGGCGAGAATACCCAGCAGCGACTTCTTCATCCGGAAAGCTACGCGTATTTCATGATTCAGGAGCTGTTCGGTCACCTGCAAAAGAAATTCATCGAAACACGCGTTCCCGAAGGCTCCTTGATTGACCAGAAAATCCTGATTCGGGAGCTTCGGGAAAACAAAAACGACTGGGAATTCAGGGGAACGGACGCAGGCAAATCCATTGCCATCAAACCCCGTCCCAAGTCGGCCTACCTCGCCTGGATTCGAAAAGATATTCTGGACGGCTACGAGCGGAAAATCCGGGCGGCGGGAGGCATTGACCTGCAAATCATCGGCGTGGGCGGACGCGGCCACGTGGCCTTTCATGAATCGGGGATTCCCTTTGCCGGCAGCCGGGTTTTGCTGGTCAAGCTCGACGACAACACCATCGCCAATGCCGTTGCCGACGGGCATTTCAAGACCAAAGCTCAGTCGCCGCAGTACGCCGTCAGCATGGGGGCCGAACTGGTGTACCGGGCGAAAACCGTGCTGCTGCTCGCCAACGGCGCGCGCAAAACGGAGTCCGTGGCCCGCTCGCTCCTGGGCGATGTCACACCGGACATTCCCATTTCCTACGGGCGGAAGTATGCCGCACAGGGCGGAGAATTGATTTACGTTCTCGACCGCGTCGCGGCCGGAGACCTTCTGGCCAGTCAGGGGGAACTCAAAAGACGGGGCGTGGCATTGAAAAACTTCGCGCGGTGAAGCAACAGAAGGACGACGCCTGAAGCGGTTCTTCCGCTATTCGTTGAAGGGAATCGTAATTTTATAGACGCCGGCGGATAAAACCGTCTGCACAGGATAGAGCGCCTTCTCGTACACTTTCAGCATGGCCCGGTTGTTTTCCAGCACGTCCGCCTTGAATCCGGCGATGCCTTCTTCACGGGCCGCGCGGATCAGCAGATTGAACAGGTACGTTGAAATGCCCATCCCCTGATACTGCTCATCCACAATGAACGCCGTATCGGCAAAAGGCTCGCCTTGCGTTTTGACATAGCGGGCCTCCCCGATGATCTTTTCCACGCCGGATTCATCGACAATCGCCACGATGGACATCGTGTGTCGGTAATCGACGTTCACGTATTCCTGCATCTTCTTGTGCGGCATGGTTTTGATGGGGCTGAAATACCGGTAATACACCGCCTGATCGGAAAACCGGTAGAACAGGCGCCGCATTTCCTCTTCATCGGAAGGCTTGATCGCCCGGAAGCGAACGTTCAGCGAATCCTTGAACCGGTGCGCACAGGCGATCTTCTCCGGGTAGAGATACCCGGATTCCGGAAAATAAATCTGGTCGGCGTAGATCATCTTTTCTTCCTTGGCCTGGCGGACCAGTTCGGCCCGGTCATCCGGATGGGCAATCTCGATGAGCGCCTGCGCCCTTTCGCGCAGGGTCTTGCCCATGAGCAGCGCCACGCCGTATTCCGTAACGACGACATCCATGGATTCGCGGTTCGTGAACTGAAAGGGATACTGATCCAGGGACAAAAGGATGTTGGGCTTTCCCTTGCGGTTGCGGCTGGGCAGGGCAAAAATGCTCCGGCCGTTTTTGGAAAGCGCCGCGCCCACGAACAGCTCCGCGACGTTGCCGGGGCCGGCGGTCACATTGCCCTTGCCGGTGTGAAGCGCGACACAGCCGGTCAGATCGACTTTCCGCGCCGGAAAAATCGAAATCATATTGTCGTTGAGGCCGATGGTGCGCGGGTCCATCACGATGTCCTGCGGCTGAAATTCCACCAGCGGATTCAAATCCAGCCAGGACATCAGCTCCTTGGTGCCGAGCACATAGGAGGCGCAGGACTTGCCGCGATAAATGTTTTTATAGCGGTTGGTCACGGCGCCGCTTTTCACCAGATCCATCAGGGCGTCGGTAAAGAAGGGCGAGTGCACGCCCAGATTTTTTTTCGCGGACAGCGCCTTGGCCAGCGCCTCGTACAGCGGCCCGATGCCGTAGGAGATGCAGCTTCCGTCGGGAATCATCGAGGCGACATTGGCTGCGATTTTGAGATACACCTCCTGCAGCGGCCAGCGCGCCAGGTAATACGGCGGTTCGGTCGCCTCGACCAGGTAATGAAAATCATCCATGTTCACCAGCGTGTCGCCCATCGTCCGGGGAATCTGCGAATTGATCTCGCCGACAACGATCTGGGCCATTTCCATGGCCTGCCGCTCCACGGACGCGCCCACCAAATACGCGTAGCCGTTTTCATCGGGGGGCGTCACCTGAATGAACGCCACGTCAATATGAATGGCGCCGGTCTTGAACAGCCAGGCCACCCGGGAGAAACGGCTGGGAATCAGATCCACCCGCCCCTGGCTAATGGCCTCCGAGGCGAGCCAGCCGGAATAAAACGTTTTGAGGCGGAATTTCCGCGAGTAGCGCTCGTCGATCGCCACCGCGTCGCCCAGACTGACCAGTTGAATCAGCTCCAGGTCCTGCAGGTTATACTGCCGGGATTCCATCAGGTTCCGGACCAGCGTGCGGGGCTCGGCCATTCCCGTTCCCAGGAAAATACTCATTCCCGGATCAATTTTCTCCAGCACATCCGCGGGGGTGACGATTTTCTGCTTCCACATGCCGCTTCGCCCTCATTCAAAAAATTCTTTGTCCCGCCGGTACCAGTAGTCCGGAATCAGACGATACATCAGCCGGGAAAAGGGGCCGATGTATTCATTTTTCCTTTTGTCAAACTGGCAGGCATGAATAATCATGTCCTGAATCGCGTTTTTGTTGCCGCCCTTGTTGAAAATCGTATAGGCGCAGGAAAACAGAGGGCTGTACATGTTTTTCTTTTCCAGATATTTATAGACGTTGCGAATCGTGCTGGGGCCTTCCGGCGTGCCGTCGATCCTGGCCAGCACTTTCAAATTGGTTTCAATGGGATTGCCGGTGAACAGCTCATAGAAATATTTCCCGTAGCGATAGTTTTTGCTGGCCAGGGAGGAGATGGTGACATACATATCGCCCACGCCCGCCTGGGACTGAAAGGCCTGAAAACCGCCGCCCAGCAGGCGGCTGAGCGACCGGATTTCCACGCCCGATCGGGCAAAGAGGGTTCCCGGAATCGAGTCCCCCAGATCCAGTGAATCCGTCAGGCCCTTGATGTTGGCCACGATGTTTTTCAGCGCGCCGCAGGCCTCCACGCCGATCATGTCGAAATTATAATAGGCGTTGAGCTCCTTGCGGTTGAACATCAGCAGGTGATCGCGGATCATGTTGGCCGTGCGCCGCTTCCCCGCGACGGTCAGGCAAACCGGCTTGCCCAACGCGATATCCACGTCAAAAAAAGGACCGCCGATGCAGACCACCTGGCATTTATGCTCCAGGTTGTACAGATGATTATGAATCAGCTGCGACGGCGTAATCAGCTCCGTCGTGATTTCATCGGCGATCAATCCCTTGATCGGTGAAATCAGGCAGGTATCTCCCGCTTTCCGGTCGATCATCGGCTTGAGATAATTGAGCAGCTCCGGCAGGCGGCTCATCGTCACGCACAACAGGATGAAATCATTGTTTTCGACGATGTGCTCCAGGTCGTTGGTCGCGTAAACCTTCGGCCCCAGACGCGGGACGTGGTCCATGCCGCCCGTCCGCAAGGCGAGATCCTCGGTCAGGTGAATGGGATTGAGGTGGTCCCGGTTGATGGCCTTGCAGACATCCGAATTGTGGTAGTAAACGGCAACCCGCTTGTTGTCGCGCGCCAGCTTATAGGCAAAGGACGTGCCCAGGCGTCCGGGCCCGATAATGGCGACTCTTGTGGTATCCAAATTCGCTGCGATCATTTGTGTTCGCTCTTTAATGGTAAATCATGGACTTCAAACATAAAACAAACTGTCCGGGTGCCCCACCCTAATCATCTTTTAAAAAAAAGTAAAACAAAATCTGCCGGAGCGCGGCTGTTTTTAGTTGCATTATCCCGGAGGATTGTTTAAAAACCGGAAAACAGAAAGAAAACAGCCGAACACGGCCGACATGAGCGACTTTATGCCCCAGGAAAAAATTCTTCATTACCCCAACGGCGCCGTCAAGGAAAAGAAGCGGCTTTCGGACGGAAAACTGGAGGGCGAATACACGACCTATTTCCCGAGCGGCCAGATCATGGCGCAGCTTGTTTTCCGCCAGGGCAAAAAAAACGGCCCCGCCGTCAGTTATTATTCCAGCGGGCAGATTCGGGAAAAAGCGGCCTTCATCAACGACAAGATGGACGGACTGTACATCTCCTATCATGAAAACGGCCACGTGCGGGAAGAAGAGCCCTACCGCAACGGCAAACTGCACGGCGCCTACCGGCGCTATTTCAAAACCGGCGAGCTGAGAGAGCAGGAGCTTTTTCAAAACGGAAAGTACGAAGGGGAATATGTCTGCTATTACAAAAGCGGACAAATCAAGGAAAAGGGGTTTTTTAAAAACGACAAACGCCACGGCGACTACGTTGCTTACTTTAAAAACGGAAACGTCAGGGAAAAAGCGGTTTACAAAAACGGCCGTCTTTCCGGCCGGTTTCTGATCTTTCGGGAGGACGGCTCTCCTTCGGATGAAGAGACGGCGGAAGAGGAAGGGGCGCGCACCTGGGACGAAAAGGATGTTGCAGGCTTACTGCACGACCTGAGTCATTTCGACAAAAAGAAAAAATGATTTCCGCATAAAAAGGAGGGGCGGCATGATTCAAACCATACTTCTTCCCGTGGATGGATCGACCAACAGCGGCAATGCGCTGGAATACGGCGTCTATATCGCGCCGAAGCTCGGGGCCTCTCTGACGGGACTGCATGTCATCGACGTGTTTTTGATTCAGGGGCCGATGATGACGGACATTTCCGCCACGGTCGGCATGCCTCCCTACGACGGCTTTTTTGAGGCGGTTGAAACCTCCCTGAAAGAAAAAGCCGACGCCGTCCTCGCGGCTTTCGAGGACCGCTGCCGGGCGGCGGGCGTCGCCTGCGCCACCAAAAAGAATATCGGCAAAATCAGCGACACGATCATCGAGGAAGCCGAAAACGCGGATTTGATCCTGATGGCGAAAAAGGGGGAACACTTTCACCTGAAGGAAGGCGGCCTGATCGGATCGGTCGCCGAAGTCGTGATCCGCAACTCCGGAAAGCCCGTTCTGGTCACCCCGGAATCCTATCGTGAAATCGAAAGCATGGGGCTGGCCTACGACGGCAGTCCGTCCGCCAGAAAAGCGCTGGAACTTTCCCTCTCCCTCTCCGAAAAAGCCCAGTGGCCGATCACCGTCCTGATCGTCAACGCGAACGCGGCAAAAGCGGCGGATTTGTCCGCAGAGGTCGAAACCCTGGCGCAAAACGGTCTGGCGGATTGTGAAGTCGTTGTCTCTTCCGGAAAGGAAGCGGAGGAGATCTTGAAATTCATCAAGCAGGGATCCGTTGAATTGATGGTCATGGGCGCCTACGGACACAACCGCCTGCGCGAATGGCTGCTGGGCAGCACCACGTCCACCATCATTCAGAAAAGTCCCGTTCCGGTGCTTCTGATCCGCTGAAAAGAGCATCCGTCATCTTTTTCAAAGGCTCCAGCACATCATAGCGGGTCAGATCGTACTGAATCGGCGTGAGGGTGACATAGCCCGCAGCCAGCGCTCCGGCGTCCGTCCCGATGCCCTGCGCGCCCGCCGCTTTCTCCCCGGACATCCAGTAGTAGATATTGTCGCGCGGATCCACGCGCTTCTCAAAGGTCTCGATGGTCCGGCCTTTCCCCTGGCACACCACCGCAACGCCGCGGATTTTCTCCGGTGGAAGAAAAGGCACGTTGACGTTGAACGCTCCGCCGGCCAGCAGAGAATTTGCGGCAAGGAACCGGACCAACTTACGGGCCGTTCGCGCCGCAAAAGAAAAATCCGCCTCCCGGTGCGTATCGAGCGAGACGGCCATGGACGTCACCCCCATCATGGCCGCTTCCGTCGCGGCGGAGACGGTTCCCGAATAAATCAGATTGTTGCCGCAGTTGGCTCCGCGATTGATGCCGGAAACCACCATGTCCGGCACGGATCCCGCCAGTTCCTTGATGCCGATTTTCACGCAATCCGCCGGCGTTCCGCAGACGGCATATCCCAGAAAAGAACCGCCCTTGGCGGCGCTGCGGACCATCAGCGGACGGGAAAGTGTGATGGCGTGCCCCACGGCGGACTGTTCGGTTTCCGGCGCGACAATCAGGCA
>JAQVQT010000088.1 GCA_028701435.1 Smithellaceae bacterium
TTCATCGCAACGGCCTTGATGCAGCCCTATCATACAGGCCCCTATTTCTATCTCATCCTGGCAGGTCTGGTCTTTTGCTTCGCGGGCGACATCTGTCTGGCCTTTTTCTTTAACCGCAAGGTGTTTGCGGCCGGTCTGGCGTTTTTCCTCACGGGGCATGTCGCCTATATACTGGCGTTTTTCATTACCTCCGGCATCAACGCCGGCACCTGGATCTCCCTCGCGGCGATTTCCATCATTTCCGCATACGTATTTATCAGACTGCGTCCACACCTCGGTCCCATGATGGGTCCGGTGATCGCCTATGTTGCCATCATCTCCATCATGGTGGTGGGAGCGGCCTCTTTTGCCGTCCGCCAGGACTTCTCCGTTCAAGCCCGGGCGCTGGTGATGGCAGGATCCATTCTGTTTTATGTTTCAGACCTGTTTGTGGCCAGGCACCGGTTTGTGAAAAAGAGCATTCTCAACCGTTACGCCGGTTTGCCGATGTACTACGCCGCCCAGTTCATGCTGGCCTTTTCCGTGGGAATGATTCCGTAAGGGAAAATCTGATGAAGGCGGAAATACGATATCACCATACTCTTCTCGACATAGATTTTCCTGATACAAGCCGGATCTATCGTTCCTCCTACGATACTCCCGCGGCTTTAGAATCAGAACTTGTTCTGCAGGCCGTCAGAAATCCGATTTGCTCGGATGGCCTTGTGGATTCCATCAAGAAAAAACCCCGCGGCAATGTGATGATCGCGGTGTCGGACATTACGAGGCCGATCCCCTACCGGACGTTTTTGCCGGCTCTTCTTTCTGAAATCGAGTCAACCGGAATCGATCGGAAACACATTACCCTTCTGATTGCCACCGGCATGCACAGGCCCGGCACAAAGGAAGAAAGAGCCTTCATGTTTGGGGATGAGATTACCGCCGAATATAGAATTCTGGATCATGATGCTGAAGGAGATATGGTCACTCTTTCCGGAACAAGCCATTCCGGTGCTCCGGCAAAACTCAACAGAGACTTTGCGAAGGCGGATTATAAAATCGTCATCGGGCTTGTCGAGCCTCATTTTATGGCAGGTTTTTCAGGCGGGCGCAAAACACTTTGTCCCGGGCTCTCCTCCATGGAGACCATCAAGCACTTTCATGGGTATGAGTTCCTCTCTCATCCAAGGGCCGGCATTGCCCTGCTGGAGGGGAATCCCTGCCATGAAGAGGCGCTGTCCGTGGCCAGACTTGCCTGTGTTGATTTCAGCCTTCAACTTGTCGTGAATCATGAAAAAAGGATCGTCCGGGCCTTTGGCGGGGATCTCTTCGAGGCGCATACCCGGGCATGCGATTATGTAATAGGAAAAGCCTGTCCGGTCGTTGAGGCGAAGGCGGATGTCGTGGTTACCGGTTGCGGCGGCTATCCTCTGGACGCCACCTTTTATCAATGCACCAAAGCGCTTGTCACAGCCCTCCCCTGCGTAAAAAAAGGAGGGACGATCATCGCCGCGGGAGGATGCGTGGAAGGCGTCGGCTCACGGATGTATGAAGACATGCTCCGCAAGTACAGCAACGATTTTCCCCGCTTTATCCGCGATATCAGAAGCTCCACCGACATCGTAAAAGATCAGTGGCAGATACAGATGCAGGCCAGAGTCTATGAGAAAACCGGACTGGAGAACCTCTATTTCTTTACCCATGGAATTGCCTCCCGCCACAGCTCATTTCTGGGAGTGAACATTAGGAAGGCCGGTTTAAAGAGGATTGCCGGCGAGCTGCAAAAAACGGTTGACGATCTGGCCGGGAAGCAATGCTCTTTCGCCGTGATCCCAGAAGGACCCTATTGCGCGCCGGTGGTTTAATGGTTGACTCGAATTAACCCGAAATGTCGAGAATAAAGATCTGACACCAAATCACCCGAAATATTTTAGTGGGGTCGGCCTTTGGTTTTTTGAGTCGGCGCAGCGTTCCAGGGGTCGTCGGGCCAGGGATGCTTCGGGTAGCGGCCTTTGAGCTCTTTTTTCACCTGAGGATAAACGCTGTTCCAGAATTGCTTCAGGTCCTGCGTGATTTGAACGGGCCGGCGGGCGGGCGACAGAAGGTGGAGAAGCAGTTTGACCCGTCCTTCAGCGATGGCCGGTGTGTCGGCCAGACCGAACATCTCCTGAAGCTTCACCGCCAGAACCGGAATTTCTCCGGAAATATAATCAATCGGAATATGGCGGCCGCTGGGAACGCAGATCGTTGCAGGCGCGCGCTCATTCAACAGACGCCTCTCTCTCCAGGATAGCCTCTCCTGAAGCGCAGGCAAAATGTTCAGTGCGGCAAGATCGCCTGTGCCGCGGATGCCGGAAAGCCAGGGCAAAAGCCAGTTTCGGGACGCCGCCAGAAGCGCATCTTCGGAAAGGTCCGGCCAGTTTTCTTCGGGAAAGGCATCTCTCATAAGCCGCACGCGGGCCTGAAACTGCCTGGCCTCGCGGCTGAAATTTATTTTCGCTGCTTTCGACCGGATGGCTTCGCAAAGAAGTTCCGCAACTTCTTCCCCGGTCGGTTTCGCCGGTCTTTCCGAAAGCGTGATCGCGCCCAAACGCTCTTCCATTACCGCAACGATGCGTCCTTCCTGCCGGTCCCACTCCAGGCGCCGCAGGGTTTCGATCTCCCCCGCCAGCTCCTCCCGAATGATTCCCTCCGTCAGCGGCTCGGCCATATGCACCGTACCCTGAGCCTTCTCGCCTTTATCGACCACGGCAGCCACCATATAGGGGCTTTGGGCCGCAAGACTCATCAAGGAGAGCTTCACCCCCCGGCCCTGCCGCATCACGTAGCGGCCTTCCCCATCTTCGCGCCTTTGGGCAACGCGGTCGGGAAAGGCGCAAAGCAGCAGTCGGGCGATCGTGCCGCCCGCCTCTTCGCCTGCGGCTTCACGGGTTTTTCCCAACAATCGCCGGAGCTGTCTGGAAACCGCATCCACCGCGCGCAAAGCATATGGATCAGCCTCCGCGGCGAGCTTTTTCTCCTTTCGCCATTGACGAAGAAGCGCCAGGCGATCGCTCAAATCAAGACCGCCCGACGCATGCGCGCCGCGCGACCGGGAAGAGCGGAGGATGTCCCGCTCGGACAGGAGCGCCGCCAGATCCGCTCCCAACGACGGACAGCCGATCTCAGCCGCTTTTGCGAGCAGGCGGCCCAGGCGCGGGTGAACCGGCAGGCGCACCATGGCCTCGCCCGCCTTCGTAATCGCTCCTGTGGCATCCAAAGCCCCCAGTTGCTTCAGCAGATCACGGGCTGCCCGCCAGGCCGCGGAAGGCGGCGCATCCAGCCAGGACAGCATCGCCGGATCTTTGACGCCCCAGGCGGCCAGATCCAGAACCAGCGACGAAAGATCGGAAAGGGTAATTTCCGGCGGAGCAAAGGAGATGAAGGATGAAAATGTATGGAGACTGTAAAGCCGGTAGCAGACGCCCGGTCCCAGCCGACCCGCGCGGCCTGTTCGCTGCCGCGCCTGCGCCTGTGAAACACTGACGGTGGCCAGACGGTTCATGCCGGTTACGGGATCGTATTCCAGCCTGCGGGTCAGGCCGCTGTCAATCACCACCCCGACGCCTTCAATGGTAAGACTCGTTTCCGCGATGTTGGTCGCCAGCACAATCTTTCGGTTCCGCGCGGGAAGGATGGCCCTCTCCTGCTCTTCAAAGGGAAGATCGCCGTAGAGATGATGCAGCGATACGCCGCCGGGCAGCCCTTCGGCCAGCGCGTCGCTTGCGGCGCGAATCTCACCCGCGCCCGGCAGAAAGACAAGGATGTCGCCTGTCGTCTCGCGCAACGCTCTTCGGACAACTTCCGTCACTCGCTTTGTGACCGGCTGATTCGGACCATCCCCGCAGTAGCGCTGCTCCACCGGGTAGGCGCTCCCCTGAGACGTGATGACCGCCGCATCGCCGAGCAGAGCTGAAACCGGCCCGCCTTCCAGCGTGGCGGACATCACGAGAATCTTCAGATCGTCGCGCAGGCCGTGCCGAAGTTCGAGGCACAGCGCCAGGGCAAGATCCGTCTGAAGGCTACGCTCATGAAACTCGTCAAAGATCACCATGGCGACGCCCGCAAGACCGGGATCGGCCAGAATGCGCCGGGTCAGAATCCCCTCCGTCATCACCTCGATGCGGGTTTGTTTCGAGACCCGGCTGTCAAACCGGATGGAATACCCCAGCGTCTGCCCGACTTCCTCTCCCAGCCTTCCGGCCATCCATCGGGCGGCCGAAATGGCGGCGATCCGCCGGGGTTCCAGCATAAGGATGCGCCCCTGTCGGGGTTCAATCACCTCCAGGAGCGCCGGTGGAACCCGTGTGGTCTTGCCGGCGCCGGGCGGCGCCTGAAGAACCACGGAAGAATACTTCCGGATGGCTTCTTTCAACGCCGGCAAAATCTCGTCAATGGGGCAGGTCGTCAAATTCCCTCCGCTTTAGTGGAGCCACATCTTAACTTGACATTTCAGGTATGGCGCTTGATTCATTTTTGATTCTTGCGATGAGGATAGCGTTTTCTTTTTGCAGTTTCCCGAAATCCGCTTTTTTCATTCCATTGGCTCCTAAACGAGTTGAATCCCCTCTTCGGAAAATATCCTTCGGCAGGCCTCCACCTTTTCCTTCTCCAGCCATGCCGACATGACAACATTGCCTCGATGGGGATTGTCCGCGCCGATTTTATCCGCTTTTTCATGCCAGAGGGGATTGTAGGGAATGAGCGCCGCGCTCCTGACACCCAGCGCGGCCAGGAATCGGGCTATGCCCTGAATATTCTCAAGGCGGTCGGTGATCCCCGGCACAAGAGGCGTTCGGGGCAGGAGCGTGATTCCGGTGTCCCCGGAGATTTTGCAGAGCCTTTCAAAATTTTCAAGAATTCGTTGATTGGAAACTCCCGTGTGAATGCGATGCGCTTTCTCATCCATGATTTTGATGTCGTAATAAATCATGTCCAGACAGGGAAGAAGCAATCTTTCGAATTTTTCAAAATCGAAAAAGCCGCTGGTTTCAAGCAGGGTATGGACTTGATGTGTTTTTAAAGCCTGGAGCAATTCGGACAGAAACTCCATGAACATCACGGGCTCACCCCCCGAAAAGGTTACGCCGCCGCCGGAGGTATCGAAAAAGGGTTTGTCCTTTAAAACTTCGGCCGCGATGTCATTCATGGACAGGCTTCGTCCGACGCGCGTGAGGGCGCCCGCGGGGCATGCATCGACACATTGAAAACAGAGGGTGCATTTTCCGCGATCGATGGAATGGACATTTAGCGGCGATACCGCCTTTTCCGGACAGACGTCCACGCAGGTCCCGCAACCAATGCACTCTTTGCGATCATAACCGATCTCAACCTGAGCGCGCTTGCTTTCGGGATTGTGGCACCAGGAACAGGACAGGGGGCATCCTTTAAAAAAAACGACGGTTCGAATGCCGGGGCCGTCGTCGAGCGAGTTCCCCTTGATTTCAAGAATGAGAGGCTTCCGGGCCTGGGATTCTTCCGCCTGGGTCATGGCCGCCCCGTCACATGGCATATTCCGCCCGTTCAATCAGCTCACGCTGCATGTCTTTGTTCAGGGTAACAAAGTAGGCGTTATAGCCGGAGATCCGGACAATGAGGTTTCGGTAGTTTTCAGGGTGGGCCATCGCGTCACGCAGCATGGCCGACGTCACCACGTTCATCTGCATCTGCATGCCGCCCAGATCGAAATAGGTTTTTACATAGGAGAACATGTTGTGCACGGTTTTTTCCCGTGTGTCGGCGGCCGACGGCACCACCTTGACATTGAAGGCGATGTTGTTGTTCAGGTTGACGGGATCCAGCTTCGCGACGTCCCGAATGTTGTCGAGCAGGTTTTTCGAGGCGAAGGGCTGGGGGGTGAGACCCGGCGTAAAAGGCTTGCCCGCCTGCCGGCCGGAGGGGAGCGCGCCCGTCAGAATGCCGAAGGCCACATGCTGCGACATCGTCCAGAAACCGGTGGTATATTTGCCGCCCCGGTAATGCGGCAGGCCGGCGTAATGATCGTGCGACCAGCGGGTCAGGCGGTTGGCCATCTCCACCGCTTCCGCATTCCCCGAACCGAACAGCGGAACTTTCTTGTGCACCATGGCCAGCAGTTCGGGATCATTTTCAAAGTTGCCGTCCACCGCTTTCTTTAAATGCGCAAACGAGATCTTCCGTTCATCAAAAACCAGCTTTTTGATGGTCATCAGGGAATCGGTGACATCGGCCAGGCCGACGATGGCGGTTCCGGAACTGTTGTAGGTTGCACCCCCCCTGGTGACGTCTTTTCCTTTGGTGATGCATCCGTCGATCACGGAAGAGAGCAGCGGCGTGGGGCGCAGGTACTGATGGGCCAGGGCCAGCAGATCGTTGTATTCGATGGAGCGGTCGATGAGAAAGGCAAACTGCTCGGTAAAGGCGTTGAAGAAGTCCTCAAAGCTATTGAAGTCGCCTTGCTCGATTGCGCCGGTTTCCGGACCCAGTTTCCAGTCCGTAAGGGGGTGGCGCCCATTGTTAAGCGCCATTTCAAGGGCGGCGACCATGTTCATCATCTGCATGTTGGTGTGCGCCATGTGCTTGCCCGAGAGCGTGGGTTCGACGCAGCCCGTTGCCGACCAGTTGCGGATATCCCGAATGTCATAGCCCATGGGAGACAGGGCTGCAAACATGGCCTTGTCATTGTGCATCGACGGTGTCGCCGCGGTGATCAGATTTACCTCGCAGAGGCGTTTCAGATAAGTATCGCTGTTGATGCCGGGCGTGAAGCGCGCGTTCACATTGGGATCGCGCAGGCTGAGCATTTCGGTCACTTTCAGAAAGATGTAGGTCATGTCGTTGATCGCGTCCGAGCCCTCAGGCGTGACGCCGCCCAGCGTGATGGCCTGGTCGGAGGAGCTCCCGCCGAAATAAAAGTTGGCCAGATCCGGCGTGAGCGGAAAATGGTCCGTGCAGCGCATATAGAAGTGCCCGATGAGTTCGATCGCATCCCGAATGTATTTCGCGCGGTCTTCCGGAGAAGAGATCTTTGCCATGTCGGCCAGGAAATAGGGCTGAAGCCATTGGTCCAGCCGGCCGAGCGACAGGCCCGCGTTCATGCTCTCCATGTGAAGCCCGACCCAAGTGATCCACATGGCGTTGACGGCCTCGTGGAGGCTGCGCGCCGGTTTTTCAACAACCTGCGAACAGGCAGCGGCAATCCTCTCCAACTCCTTTTTGCGGACGGGATCCGTCTGGACCGCCGCGTCTTTTTTCGCCTGCGCGGCCAGATTCTTCGAGTAGGCCGTGAGGCCTTCCAGGGTGAGAATCATGGCTTCCAGCGTGGCCTTCTTTTCGGGGTTGCCCTGCGCATTTTTGAGCTCCTGTTCGATCTCCCCGATAATGCCGGATGTGCCCAGGCGCAGCATCTTTGGAAAATCCGCAATGGTGTGTGAGATGGTGGCCTGTTTCCAGTTGAAATAATACGCGTAGCGTTCATCAATCTGCATGCACAGCGGATTGT
>JAQVQT010000089.1:0-5162 GCA_028701435.1 Smithellaceae bacterium
AGAATGTATGAAAAATCCTTTACCTGCATCGTTTCCTGGTTTCGTCAAAAAGTTCAGGCAAATAATCAGAATCCGCCGGGGCTGTCAATGAAAACCGTCAGCGCCGCCCGAAATAAAGAAGAATCAGGCCCAGGGCAATGGCGCCAATGCCCATGACGCGGAGCGTATTCTCCGGCAGCGTCGAGATTTTGATCAGATAAATTTTCAGCTTTTCCGGAAAAACCAGATAGGGAAGGCCTTCCATAATGAAGACCATGCCGATGACGCACAGAAAATAGTCCAATGTCTATATTCCCTTCTCCTTGGCTTTGTTCCAGATCAAATCCAGCTCCGCGGGCGTCGCGTCAGCAGGCGACCGGCCCTGGGCGGCAAGCGTCTGTGTGAGATAGGTCCAACGCCTCAGAAATTTATCAGAGGCTCGGGCGGCCGCTTTTTCGGCGTCCACGTTCAGAAAACGGCCCAGATTCACCAGCGTAAAAAAGAGGTCGCCCATTTCTTCTTCAATCTTGACGGCATCGCCCTGCTTTCGCGCTTCTTCCAGCTCATCCAGCTCCTCTTTCAATTTATCCAGAACCCCGTTCGCGTCCGGCCAGTCGAAACCGCGGCGCGAGGCGGCCGCCGATATCTTTTGCGCTTTTTGCAGCGCCGGCATCGAACGGGGAATGCCGCCGAAAGGATTCTCGCCGGGCGCCGCGCCGCCGCGTTCTTTCTTTTTGATTTCCTGCCAGTTGTCCTTGACATCCTGGACGGATTCAACCTTGACGTCGCCGAAAACATGCGGGTGCCTTCGAATCATTTTTTCCTGAATGCCTTTCATGACATCCGCGAGGGAGAACTCGCCCGCTTCGGCCGAAATCTCGGCAATAAACAAAATCTGGAACAGCAGGTCGCCCAGCTCTTCCTGAATGTGCCCCGGATCGTTTTCGGTGAGCGCGTCCAGCACCTCATAGGATTCGTCGAGCAGATATTTTCCGATATCCTGCCTTGTCTGCTTCCGGTCCCAGGGGCAGCCGTCCGGCGCGCGCAGCCTTTGAATCAGCGCGACAAGCTCCTGCAGTTGGGTTTGAGTCTGATTCATGATGCTTTAAGGAAGGGGCCACTCGCCGCGTGCCTGCAGGACTTCCCTGAAGGCGGCCAGCGCTTCATTGACGGCCGGCATGCCGGCGTAGGTTGCCGTCTGGAAAAATATTTCCACCAGTTTTTTCGGATCGCAGCCCACGTTCAGGGCGGCGTTGGCGTGAACTTTCAGCTCGTCCCGGGCCTTGAGCGCGGCCAGCATCGCGCAGGCCGCCATCTGGCGCTCCTGAAGCGTCAGGACCCCGCGCGAGTAAAGGTTGCCGGTGATGAAGCGCGAAAAATCATTGGCCAGCCCGCGGTCAAACTCGCGCCACAGCGAGTAGGGGCGGTCCAGCTTTGCGCCGCCGGAAAAGAGTTTTTCGGCCGTTTCCTGTGTTTTCTCCTTCGTTTTCTGATCTTCCATGGCGGCTCCCGGAGTTACTTGACGATAAAGACGTTTTTCTGCCTGTCCTGAAAATAAACATGGTTGTACTGCGAACTGTTCATGCGATTGAAAAAATTTTCTCCGCTTTCGCGGCATTCGGGGCAGCAGCTGTTGGGCAGAATGACCGCGTAGATTCTCTTGCCCGTGTCGGCGGCCGAGTCGATCATGACCACCCCTCCGCATTTGTCGCATACCCGGACGGTTTCGGTTTGCTTCTCCATGATATTGTCCGTGTCGTAATAGATGTTCTTTTCGCGGCGAATGTAGGCGGCGGACCCGGTGACCTGCTTCTTCAGGTTTTTCTTTTTCTTCCAAAGCGTCATTACATTTTTGGCTTCCTCTTCGATCAGCCGGGTAATTTCCGGCGATTGGCGAATGCGCAAAGCGTCGTAATCCGGCTCGCGAACCTGGCTGAAGTCCAGTCCGGCCATCGCCAAAATGATGCCGACGTTGACGTAGGGCAGGGCTTTTTCGATGGAGTAGCCGCCTTCCAGCACGGCAATGTCGGGCGCGAGTTTTTCATTGAGCAGCGCGTACCCCTGGGCGCTGAAGCTCATGTTCGTGATCGGGTCGCTGTAGTGGTTGTCCTGCCCGGCGGAGTTGATGATGATCTCCGGTTTGAACTCCTCCAGCATCGGAAGAATGACGTTGTCCAGCACAAAAAGGAAGCCTTCATCCGATGTGCGCGGAGGCAGCGGAATGTTGATCGTCGCACCCAGCGCGTTGGGGCCTCCGAAATCGTCGGTGAAGCCCGTTCCGGGATAGAGCGTTCTTCCGTCCTGATGGATGGAAATGCACAGGACATCCGGATCATTCCAGTAAATGTCCTGCGTGCCGTCGCCGTGATGGCAGTCCGTATCCACGACGGCGATCCGTTTGACCCCGAATTGATGGCGGATGTATTCGATCATCACGGCTTCAATATTGATGTTGCAGAATCCCCTCGCGCCGTGGGCGACCAGCATGGAATGATGGCCGGGCGGCCGGACCAGCGCAAAGGCGTTGTCCACTTCACCCGATAATACTTTTTTCGCGGCGGTGATCGCGCCGCCCGCGGAAATCAGGTGAGAATTCGTGGTTAAATATTGCGGGTTCGGAACACAGATATGGCAGCGGTTGATGTCGGCGTACGTGGCGAGGTCCGGCTTGTATTCCACAATATTGGGAAAATCCAGCAGGCCTTCTTCAAACACCTGATCCTGCGTGTACAGCAGCCTTTCTTCACGCTCCGGATGGTTGGGGGAAATGGCCCAATCAAAGGCCGGGAAAAAGATGAGGCCGGTTTTCTTTAATTTTTTAGGCATGGTTTACCCTTTCAGCGCCGGTGGAAATCAGGCCGGGTTTTATCTGAACCTTGACGCGGATATTTTTCCCCGTCGTGTAAAAATCACGAACCATGTTGAATTCCTGCGATTCGGTGACTTCCATGATGATGTCTTCGGGCCGCGCGCCCATGCCGGCGGCTTTTTCGCGAAGCGTTGTTTTGCCGACTTCGACGGCGTCCGCCAGCACAAAACTGCGGGGAATGCTCTGCACGCGCCCCTCTTCAGAGATGATCAGCTCTCTTTTTTCCGTGTCCGCCAGAATGGTGACTTCCGCGGTAGTCCGGGCCAACGCCACGCCGAGCGCGTTGGAAACCTCCGAGTGATCCGGGATGGAGTAGGGATAGCCAAGATTCTGCGCGATGAACGGGGCGACCGCGGCCGGTCCGCCCGCGACGTACAGCATTTTCGGCTCGATAATTTTTCCTTCCAGCAGCTCATGGATGGTGTAAACCGGTTTATTATTGATTTCGGCGAGAATCTGCCGGACATGGTCGGAAATCATGGCGGCCATTTTTTTCACAATGGCCTGCGCCGCGTCCTGAACATCCACGCGAAGCATTTTGGCCAGCGGAGCAATCGCGTCCCGGGCTTTTTGCCTGTCGCCGAAATCGACGATGCCTTCCGCGATCATGGCGTCCGTGGGCGTCGGGAAGGGCCCGCCCAGAGCGGCGGCCGAACCTTCGCGCTGCGGACCGATCACAAGGCCGCCGTTTTCAACTTTCACAACGCTGTCGCCGCCTACCCCGATCGATTTTGTGTAAAGCCCGCGAATCAGCGTTTTGCGTCCGTCAATGGCCACTCCGGACGGCTCCAGAAGAGGAACCCCGTCGGCAAAGACGGAGATGTCCGTGGTCGTGCCGCCGATGTCCAGCGCCACGGCGTCTTCCTTCATGCGCGCCGTTGCCAGAACGCCCATGATGCCGGCCGCGGGTCCGGAATGAATGGTCTGCACGGGACATTCCATGGACTTGTTGATCAGGATGGTGCCGCCGTCCGCCTTCAGAATATAGACGGGAATGTTCGCTCCGATTTTCTCGATAAATTTCTGAACATCCTGTACGAAGCCCTGATAAATGTCGTGGATAGCGGCGTTGAGATAGGTTGTGGCGATACGGCGTGGAAAATTAAGCTGTCCCGAAAGCGTATGGCCCAAAGAAATGTGCCTGGAATCATCCTGCAGCAGTTCGGCCGCGTCCATTTCCTGCTGCGGATTGCGGCTGGAAAATTTGCCGACGATTCCGATGTCCCGGATTTGATTTTGAGCAATCTCATTGCTGATCTCATTGATTTGCCGGCTGTTCACGTTCTTGACGGGAATGCCCCGATGATTGACATAGCCCCTGGCAAAGTAAACATCTTTGCCGAGGTCCAGCGTTTCCGGCGACAGCCCGGGGCCGCTTAACAAAACCATGGCCACGCGGTTGATTTTGTTCTGGACAATCGCATTGGTCGAGATCGTAGTGCTCAATACGATCCTGTCAATATTATTGATGTTCTCGTCGGAAATCAGCTTTTGGGCCGCTTCCAGAAGCGAGGCCATAATATTTGCCGGATTCGTAAGGACTTTTGCTTTCCTGATCAGTTGAAAGTTCCGGACCAGAACTGCATCTGTGTGGGTTCCGCCGACGTCAATACCAAGTATCATTGCAGCGTCCTTTTGGGTCATTTTTTCGTTTATATATATGTTTAAATATCTCTTGACAAGGCAAAAAAAAGGCGTAATGTCACGCACCGAAACACATAGTGTGCTTGCACACTAAATTTTTGAAAGGAGGAAATGTCTAATGAAGAAGGTACTGGCCATTTTTGTTAGCGTGCTTTTCTTGGCTTCTTTGTCCCTTGCGGCAGTAGGTTGCAGCAAGCAGGAAGAACCCGCACCGGCTCCCGCGGTTGAAGCGCCTGCGGCTCCGGCAGCAGAAGCCCCTGCAGCGCCTGCGGCTCCGGCAGCAGAAGCTCCGGCAGCCCCGGCAGCAGAAGCTCCGGCCCCTGCACCGGCGAAATAAACTAATAATCAATTGCAGGATTATGGAATCGGGGAATCTTTGTGAACGCACAGGTTCCCCGTTTTTTTTATTCGCAGCGGTACTCCGGACGTTTGCCTCACGCCGCCGCCATAAGTCTATCCCTCCACCCGGCCTGTTATCCCGGACTTTCGTAGGGAACGGTCGCGACCGTTCCTTACACCTCGCCCATCACCCATCGCCCATCGCCCCCCCTTTTTTGTCCGGCGTGGTCAATCACGAAAAAATATGTTATGCAGAAGGCGAAAAAATAATTTAATGGAGGTGAGCCAATGGCGGAAAGAGATTGGAATTTGGTGAAAGCATTTGTGGTTG
>JAQVQT010000089.1:5262-7488 GCA_028701435.1 Smithellaceae bacterium
ACGGTTACCCTGCAGTCTTTAAACGAGAGGCTGCCGGCCATTTTAAAAAACATGGAAGATATTTCCACCAACATCAATGACTCGACGACGGCGATCAACGGCCAAGTCCAGAAATATTCCGCCACGGCCGAGCGCTTTCATGTGGTGATGAAGGAAGTCGCAGGCGGAATAGAGACGATATCACCGCTCATTCTCCGCTCGCCGTTATTTCAGAAAATTTCGGCGCTGATGCCCGTCATGAAAGGGGTAAGTGTTTTTCTGGATGTGTTGACCGGAAAGCAAAAGGGTTGATGTGCAATGGCCAGGATGACCTTTTCCAATAAGTGGGGTCGGGTTGCCGTTGCCAAAAAGCCGCAGGCTGCCGACGCGAAGAAATCCGTGGAAGACGTGGTTCGCGAAATGAAAAGCGCCGCCGGGGCTCCCGGAGGCGAGGACTACCGGGAAAAGTCGCTCGCCATTCACGGACTGGTTTGCGCCCGCTGCGGCCGGGAGTTTTCCGGCGTCAACCGGCAATTGCTGACCGTTCACCATAAGGACGGCAATCACCACAACAACCCCCCGGACGGCAGCAACTGGGAAAACCTCTGCGTTTACTGCCACGAAGACGTGCATAGCCGGGAAGTGCTGGCGGATCAACTGGGAGACAGCGTGTCCGGCCGGGATGTCAGCCTGGTCTATGGCGGGTCTTCCCCGGCGGCGTCGGAATCCTCCGGCCTGCTCGCCCAGAAATTACAACAGGCCCTGCAGAAAAAAAAGTAACCTGTTGACTTTACTTGTTGTCTTTTCTATCATGACAACTAATTTTTTAAGGGGTGTTTTTATGCGTGGCGCAAATGATATTATTCAAGAGGCTGCAGAGCTTCCGGTGGAAGAGCGAGTCATCGTGGTTGATTCCATCCTTCGCACTCTGAACCCCCCGAACCCGGAAGTTGACAAGGAATGGGCGACTGTTGCCCGGCGACGTCTTGAGGAACTCCGGTCCGGCCGTATCAGGCCTGTTCCGGGAGACCATGTCTTTGCAAAAATCAAAGAGCTTTTAAAAAGATGAATTTTGACTTTCATCCGGAAGCCGAGACCGAGTTCCTTGAATCTATCGCTTATTACGAAGGGTGCGAATCGGGACTTGGGGAAGACTTTTCGTTGGAAGTTTACTCCACCCTGCAGAATATCCTGCTCTATCCACTCGCATGGCCGGTTCTGGAAGATGAAATCCGCCGTTGTTTGACCAATCGCTTTCCTTATGGTGTCCTCTATAGCGTTGAGTCAGATCGTGTTTACATTCTTGCCGTTATGCATCTGCATCGTCATCCTGAATACTGGAAGCATAGAAAATAAATTTTCCAGACTGCTTTGATGTTGTTGCCCCCTTTTGGAGGCAGACTGTGTAGCAATTACTTTTTTTGTCATAACCTTTCAGGTCAAGCGTTGCGTGCAAGCGAAGCGCGACAAGGAATCCAGGAAAAAGCAATTAGCTCTGGATACCGGCCTTCGCCAGAGGTATGACGACTTTAATGCTGATTCCCGCTATTGCGACACAGTGTGATGGGGTAGGGGGAGGTCTTAACGAAGAAGGATTTTGGTGTTGGCGGTTTCTTTGACCAGTTTGTCGCCCACGGATGTTCCGCAGTACACGCAACTGTAATCGTATTTGTCGCCTTCGGATAAAACCAGCAGCAGACGTTTGCGCACCGGCACGGCCCGCCCGCATTTCGGACAGAATAATTCCGTGGCGTCAAAATCTTTGTAGGATGGTTTCACTCGAAAACTACTCCCATATTCTCTTTGCAATGCAGGGCGGGTCGCTTGTGACCTCGCGCCACCTCGCGTGACCTTCAGGTTATTAGGTGGTCAGGTCTTCAGACCCGCTTGACCGGCTCACCTAAAGGTTCGCCCTACATTCATTAGGATTGGCGCACCTACGCCCTACGGTTGTGAGGACCAGCGCACCTGAAGGTACGCCCTACATTACGATCTTTCCTTTCCTGCACAATTCAGGTTGGGTTTGTAGGGCGGGTCTTCAGACCCGCTGAACCGGCTCACCTGAAGGTTCGCCCTACATTCATTAGGATTGGCGCACCTGAAGGTACGCACTATGTTTGTGAGAATCTTTTCGTTACGATTTCCGATAATGTTTTGTTATGGAAATCACTTCAACCTCTTTACCCAGATACACGAAAAGGGCGCGATATTTTTTATCGAGACGAAAGGAATAGATGGCTCGATGTC
>JAQVQT010000005.1:0-11151 GCA_028701435.1 Smithellaceae bacterium
TGCGCAGTGCGAGCATGCCTTTTTCCTCGTCGATGGGATAACGGTGGTTTAGCGGATCGCGGGCCGTCCGGCACAGTTCGTCGATGATGGAACCGGGCGTGGCTTCCACGGGATCGCCGATGGCCAGGGAAATCACATCCACGCCGTCGGCTTTCGCCTGGTTGATTTTTTTTCGAAGCTCCATGAACAGATAGGGGGGGATTTTCTTTAACCGTTCCGCCGTTTGCACAATGAACATTCCTTCCTGATCAGACGTTATCGATACGCATCTTCAAAAAGCGTCCCTTGATAGACTATTTTCACTTTCCCTTCAAGATAAATTTCCGAAAAGGCCCCGTCCTGACGGGTAAAATAGACGCGCAGGGTTTCGCCGCTTTGCACCGTCACATCCACCGGCGAATCCACAAAGCGGCGGCCGGCCGCAGCCAGGACGGAAGCGACCACACCCGTGCCGCAGGCCAGCGTTTCGTCCTCGACGCCCCGCTCGTACGTCCGGACCCGCATCTTATGCCGGTTGATCACCAGCGCAAAATTCGCGTTCGCGCCTTCCGGCTGAAATACTACGTGCTGGCGGATTTCCCTACCGGTCGCCTTCACGTCGCACGCTTCGGCGGACGCGACAAAGCAGACGGCATGCGGCACGCCAGTGTCGATGCAGTCCAGTCCGCATTCGCCTCCCGACAAATGCACCTGGATATCCTGCTTCAGGAAGGAGGGATCGGTCAGACGGACTTTCGCCACGTCGTGGGCCACTTCGGCGCGGACAATGCCGGCTTGCGTTTCAAATGACATGCTTTGTCCGGCAATGCCGTTTTCAAAGGCGAAGCGCGCCACGCAGCGCGCCGCGTTGCCGCACATGGCCGCCGTGGAGCCGTCGGAATTGAAAAATTGCCACCGGAAATCAGCCGTCGCAGACGGCTCGATGAGCAAAAGGCCGTCGGCGCCGACCGACACTTTTCTTTGGCACACGCGCCGGGCAAAGTCCGGCAGGTCTTTCATATTCAGCGATAAATCACGGTTGTCGATGATGATAAAATCATTGCCGCTGCCGCTGGCCTTCCAGAATACAACGCCGTTGTCGTTCATTGGAACCCATTCCTCCGTCTCTAAATCCTCGCGCGAAACTTTTCAGCCGGCGCCGGTTGACGCGTGATTTGTCACTTCATGGTCCGGATGCGAACGTCGATGTCCTTTTCATCCTTCATCAACGCCAGCAGCTTTCCCGTATCCGTCTCGCCCTGATGGTAGGGATACAGGACCTTGGGACGAAACATGCGCGCGGCATCGGCGACCATTTCCGGTGTCATGGTATAGGGCAGATTCATCGGCAGAAAGGCAATGTCGATGTTCCGAAGCCGTCTCATCTCCGGAATGTTTTCCGTGTCGCCGGCAATATAGAGGCGCAGACCGCCCAGGGAAACGACATATCCGTTTCCGACGCCCTTCGGGTGAAAGGGCTTTCCCGGCGCCCGCATGTGCTCGAGGTTGTAGGCCGGCACCGCTTCGATCTTCAGGCCCTCCACCGACCGCTCCTCGCCGTTTTTCATCACCAGCGTCCCGGGAATCTGACTGCCGACTTCGTCGTTGCCGACGATTTTGGTCGCGGCGGTTTTGATGATGTTCACGGCTTTCACATCCATGTGATCCCCGTGTCCGTGGGTAATCAATATCACGTCCGCTTTGGGCAATCTTGTATAATCCGCCTCTTCCGATACCGGGTCCACATGGATGTTTTTGCCCGCCCAGAAAAAGATGAGCGAACTGTGTCCCGCGAACCGGATGATCAGATCCCCCGCGGGCGTCTGAAAGGTATCGGTTTCCATGGCTGTTCCTCCCTTACTCCTGTTCTTGCGCCGTTTCATGTTGCGCCAGGCTCGCGACCGTCTCCATATAACGGGCGGATAATTCCTCTACCGGCTCCAGGCACAGATATTTCAAATACGATTTAACAAACCCCTTGAGGAAAATGGCAGCGGGCAACCGGGCGAGGCGATTCTCCTCGATATTGATCAGATGATCCTGCCGGATTTTCGTTGCCTGCGAAATTTGCTCAAGCGTCACATCGAGCTCCGTGCGGATTTGTTTCAGGTCTTCGCCGCTCAATGCGTGGCGGCCCGTCAGCTCGGCAATCCGTTCGCTTTGACGGATCCTGGTTTTCAGGGATTCCTGATTGGACCCGGCCGGCTGCTGGCCGCGACCGCGGCTGATGCTGAAAATGCCGACCGGCTTTCTGGCGTCCGGTCCGGCTTGTGCCGGCCGGTCGATTTCTCCCCGGCTCATCAGTTCGTCGTCATACGCCTTCCGGGTCTGGTCCTGAATCAGGGTCTGGTATGCTTTTTCAATCAGAGACAGGATTTCCCGCCTTTCCGTCTCCGTGAAAAAAGAATGGCTCACGAGCGAACCGGGCTGGTAAATCTGCAGAGCGGCGCCGTAGGCCTGGCGGATTTCAAACGCCGCCGCGCCCGGCCGGATGTCCAGCATTTCATAGTAGTTTAACTCGGCGAAACTTTTCCGCACACAAGCCCCTTTGACCGTATCACGCCTGAAAAAATCTTCTCTAGACGTACTGAAGCATCAACTGCCGCCCCGCCGGCTGAAAAATCTGCCGACCCACGGCGCGCAGCTCACCGGCAGTCTTAGTGTAAGGATAACGATCCAGAAAAGACACCTGTTGACAAATCGCATCGTGAACGCGCTCGTCATAAGAGACATTGCCCGTAAAGTCGATCTGCAGGCCCATGTGCTTTTCGATGATTCTGCATACATGCGCTCCCAGGGCGGCGTTGTCACGCTTGTGCATCTGGTTGATGATCAGTCTGAACCGGAAGGCGTTAAAATCATTCTGCAGATCCCTGTAGGGTTCCGGATGGTCCCGCTCAATGACCTTCATCATGCACTCGGGCTTATTGAAAGCGCCCTCGCCAAATTGCTCGATCGCCTCTTCTTCCAGCGCTTTGAATTGCGACACGCTGAAGCAGTAGCGAATCCGCCGGAAATAAACGGAACGGATCAGCCGATAGACATTTTCGATGGAAGTCGGCTCCGGCGTGGTGATAAAAATGCCGTTTTGGGAAATCAGAAAAAAATCGATCGTGTTGAAAGACGTCCCGGCGCCCAAATCCAGCAGGATGCAGTCATAGTCCAGCTTCATGATGGCGCGCAGCGTCTTGATCTTCTGTTCGTAAGGAAGATTGGCAATATCGAAATGATCCTGAGCGCCGCTGATGAGAAAGAGGTTTTCAAAAGGCGTCTCCACGATCGTGTCGTCTAGGCGGTCCACCTTTTTGAGAAGAAAATCGGAAAAACTTTTGGAGGGATAGGGAATACCGACCAGCGTATGCAGATTCGCCGCTCCCAGATCCAAATCGATCACCAGCGTTCTCCTGCCCAACCCCGCCGATAACCGTCCCAGTGAACTGGTGATAAAGCTTTTGCCGGAACCTCCTTTGCCCCCGCCAATCGGCCAAATATGCGCCATAAACCATCCGCTCAACGATTTTAGTAGTTTTCTACACGATAAATCGCCAAGATTCAAGCAAAAAGTTTAATATTGCTAATGATTTTAAGCAGTTTGAAAATTCTCACCCGGCAGGGCCGCACAAAGCGCCGTTTCCGGAAAAACAAAAGCGCGGGCGGCGACAACTTTCTTGACTTATCCACCTATTGTTTCTAAAAAGACCGATAACTTTTCCAGCTGCGGGAATGAAGGAATGATCGATCGCGAACCGGACATACAGGCGGCCCTGCTGCAACACACTTCCGAAGCCCGGCTGATCCTTAAAGGCGCTTTTCTTCTTCCCGACGGACAGGAGATGGAACGTGAATGTACGGCCCGAGCCGAAGGCGGCGAGGTCCTTCTGACCGACCAAAACGGCAGAGATATTTTTCAGGCCAAAAACATTCTGCTTTCTCCCGCCGCGCCCGCCGAATCTTTTTTTACCGTCCCCGACATCAAAATCGGCATCGATTTTCACTGGCAGCGCGTTCAGAAACAATCGTTTCGAGGCGCGCTTTTTCTCTCGGGACAAAGCCAAACCGCTTTTCATCTCATCAACATCGTTCCGCTTGAAGAATACCTTGCTTCGGTGATCTCGTCGGAAATGTCGGCAGGCGCTCCCCTGGAGTTTCTCAAGGCGCAGGCCGTCACGTCGCGCAGCTGGCTGGTCGCCATGCTTCACCGAAAGAAAACGCGCCGGCCTCCGCCCGAAAACCGGCCGGATGAACGATGCGTTTGGCAGGACGTCAACGACCATGAAGGATTCGATGTGTGCGCCGACGACCACTGCCAGCGGTATCAGGGCATTACGCGCATCGCGTCGGAAAATGTCGCCCGGGCCATCGGGGAAACCCGGGGCCTGTTTCTCATCAGCGGCGATCAAATCTGCGACGCGCGCTATTACAAATGCTGCGGAGGACGGACGGATGTTTTTGCGACGGCCTGGGAGGACGCCTCTTTCCCTTATCTGGCAAGCATCACAGACGGCAGGAAACAGCGCGCGCCGATCCACACGGAAAAAGACGCGGCCGAATGGCTTCGCACAAAACCCGATGCATACTGCAATACCACCGATCAGGAAATTCTGCGGAAGATATTGCCGTCATTTGATCTGGAGACAATGAATTTCTATCGCTGGCGGGTTGAATATCCGCCCGAAGAGCTGGAGGAAATTATCAGGTCGAAATCCGGCATCGACTTCGGCATTCTGCAAAACCTCGAGCCGCTGGCACGCGGGCCATCCGGGCGAATCTTCCGGCTGAAAATCATAGGCTCGAGCCGCACGGTCGTGGTCGGCAAGGAGCTGGAAATCCGCCGTTTACTTTCGCCCTCGCATTTGCTCTCCAGCGCGTTTGTCATCACGACGAAGCGGGATAAAGACGGTGCGGTTTTACGTTTTATCTTCGACGGCGGCGGCTGGGGACACGGCGTGGGCCTGTGCCAGATTGGCGCGGCTGTGATGGCGGTTAAAGGACATTCGGCGGAGGAAATCCTGGCGCATTATTTTACCGGAGCGGTATTGAGAAAACTGTATTGACGTCCTCAAGGATGACCTGGAAAAAGGGTGTAAGAACCCATTAAAGGAACTTCATGTCGGATCCAAATCAAAACGCAAACGATGGTTGCGCTTCGCAGTCAAAATCATGCCGAGGCGGCGAGGAAAAGGCGACGCAGGCGTATAGTACCGAAGCCAACAAGGGCAGGCGCATGAATGCGAAGCGCAACCCCTGGCTGTGGGTGCCGTCCATCTACATCGCCGAAGGCATTCCCTACATGATCGTCATGACCGTCAGCGTCGTGATGTATAAAAATCTTGGGCTTTCCAATACCGACATTGCTCTTTACACCAGCTGGCTTTATCTGCCCTGGGTGATCAAACCGCTGTGGAGCCCCTTTGTTGATCTTTTCCGCACCAAGCGCTTCTGGATCATCGCCATGCAGCTGGCCATCGGCGGATCGTTTGCCTGCGTAGCGTTAACTCTGCCGGCAATGGATTTTGTGCGCTATACGCTCGCGATGTTCTGGATTATGGCTTTTTCTTCCGCCACGCATGACATCGCCGCCGACGGCTTTTATATGCTGGGGCTTACCACGCCCGAGCAGGCCGCCTTTGTCGGTGTGCGCACTGTTTTTTACCGAGTCGCCACCATTGCGTCCAAGGGCGGTCTGGTGATTCTGGCCGGCACGCTGCAAAAATACGGTTATCCGGTTGCTTGCGCCTGGTCGATCACGTTCGTGGTTGTCGGCGCATTTTTTCTGGCTCTCTGCCTGTATCATTTGCTGGTTCTGCCCTACCCCGAAAGCGACCACAGCGCGCCGCTGAACAAAGGCCGGGGCGTTGTCGCCGAATATTTCCGGATCATCACCCTGTTTTTCCGGCGCAAAGATATTATCGTCATCATCTGCTTTTTTTTGTTTTTCCGCTTTGCCGAAGCGCAGCTGGTGAAAATGGTCGCGCCGTTTCTCCTGGACCCCCGCGCCGAAGGCGGCCTGGGGCTTTCCACCGCCCAGGTCGGATGGATCTACGGAACCGTGGGTGTTGTGGCGCTCATGCTGGGCGGACTTTTGGGCGGCTATGTCATTTATCGCAACGGCTTGAAATTCTGGCTCTGGCCAATGGTAATCATCATGCATGTGCCCGATGTCATTTTCGTGTATCTGTCGCATGCGCAGCCGGATAATATCTGGCTGATCGGTTCCGCCGTAGCAGCCGAGCAATTCGGCTACGGCTTTGGTTTTACCGCCTATACGATGTATATGATCATGGTTTCGCAGGGCGAATACAAAACCGTCTTTTACGCCATCGGCACGGGAATCATGGCGCTGGGCATGATGCTTCCGGCCATGTCGAGCGGCTGGATTCAAGAAAAACTCGGGTATATTCATTTCTACTACTGGATTTTACTCACGACGATCCCGGGATTCATCGTCACGGCGCTGGTCAAAATCGATCCGGAATACGGAAAGAAAGTATAAGCGCCCTTTGGGGCGCTTAAGCGCAAAAAAGGAAGCGGAAGTCCCGGCCGATCAACCGGCGGTTTCTCCACCGGTGAGCATCCGGGCCACAACCGTCGGGAATCCACTGAAAAAAGGGAGCCGTGTTTCAGCACGTATCCGGTGAGACAACTTTCACGTAGCGCCATCCCATGTAAACCGCCACCAGAACAAAAATCCAGCGCAGAGGGTCTTCCGGAATAAATTGAGCGATGCCGGCGCCGGCAAAGGTGCCCAGCACAATGCCCGGCACCATGCTGAAAAGCAGTTTGCCCGCCACATTGTCCAGTTTCCAGTGCGTGAAAGCGCCGACGAATCCTGAAGGAACCATGACCAGGAGAGCGGTGCCCTGCGCGACATGCTGCGTAAAACCCCCCAGCAGGATCATGGCGGGAATCATGATGGTGCCGCCGCCGATCCCCATCAATCCGGAAAGAAATCCAGTGGCGGCGCCCGTCGCGACCAGGGCAATATTGGAAACAGCGTCGGGCAGGACGCCGATCCAATCGGCGAGGAAGGGCTTCAAAAGCAAAAGCGCGGAGCAAAAAATTAAAAACCCGCCAAAAAATTTTTTCAATTTCCAGTCCGGCAGCCGGTCGGCCAGGCGGGCGCCCGCCGCGGCCAGCAGCATGGCCGGAACCGCCAGCAGGAGGGCCGCCTTCCAGTCCACCTGTCCGTGCAGTCCGTACGAGAGGCCCCCGCTGATTCCCGTAAAAATCAAAACCACCAAGGATGTGCCGTGCGCGCGGCACTGATCCACGCGGAGCAGCTCCACCAGCAGGGGAACCATGATGATTCCGCCGCCGATTCCGATCAGGCCGCCGAAACAACCCGCGGCAAGACCGATGGCAAAGCTGATCCAATGTGTTTTCATGGTTTACCCCGCTTTCAAAAATAAACGCCAACGCCGTACCCGATCATACGGATCGCCGCCTGAAAATCAAGCCTTATGTACGCGCCCGCGCGCCAGCGAAGCCGCAATGCCCACCGCGCAAAGGATGGCCAGAATCATAAAAATGATTTTCGCGCTCGCGATCAACAGCGCGCCGTTTTCGTGGTCAATGCCGTGGCTGCCGATCATCCAGGCGAAAACCAGCATGGCAATGCCCATGCTCAGCATTTGCCCCACCATTCGCATGGTCGCCTGCGTCGCGGACGCGATGCCGTAAAATTTGCCGTCCACGGCGCTCATGACGGCGTTGACGTTGGGAGAAGAAAAAAGCGCAAAGCCGATCCCCAGAAGCGCCAGGCAAAACACGATCCCCCCAAGCGTCGTGTCCGCGGTGATGAAAATCAAACCGGCAAGCCCGACGACCGTGATCGACATGCCGATGGAGGAAATGATCCGGGGTTCGTAGCGGTCGGACAGGCGCCCGGCCAGCGGAGAGAAAACCGCCTGGAGCAGAGGTTCGATGACCAGCACAAATCCGGTCTGGGAAGGCGTGAGTCCTTTGACGTGCTGCAGATAAAGACTCAGCAGGAAAGTGATCGCGAAGGTGGCGCTGTAATGGATCAGGGCGGCCAGATTGGAGAAGGCAAACACCCGGTTGCCCATGAACAGATGAAGATGGATGAGGGGAGAACGATTGGTCAGCTGCCGTCGAATGAAAAAAACAAAAAAGATTCCGCCCGCAAAAATAAGAAATGCGCCGCGGCACGAGGGCAACTGCGAAAAGCCGTACATCAGGGAAAACAGCGCCGCCGCGTAGAGAAAGGAGCCGCCCAGATCAAAAGACTCCCCCGCCGCGGACGGTTTATCCTTCTCTATCCGAAAGGCCAGCCCCGCGGCGGCCGTTCCCAGGAGGGCGTTGGCGATAAAAATGGCCGGCCATCCGAAATGCTGGGTGAGCAGGCCGCCGATAAAAGGACCGGCGGTGAGGCCGGTGTAAACGGCGGCGATATTGATGCCCAGCATTTTGCCCCGTTCACCGGCGGGATAGGCGGAAACCAGAAGGGCCGTGCCCGTGCTGAAGATCATCGCGGCGCCGATTCCCTGAACGACGCGCAGGGCTATAAAAAGGCCTTCCGTATCCGGCCAGACGCAGAAAAGCGAGGAAAGGGAAAAAATCAGCGAGCCGGAAAGAAAGAATATTCTGCGTCCGAAAAGATCCGCCAGACGCCCCACCGGCAGCAGCATGATGGCCGAAGCCAGAAGGAAGGAAGACGCCACCCAGCTCAGGGAAAGCGCGTCCATGGAAAAATCCCGGCCGATGGCGGGAAGGGCGACATTCACGGACGACCCCATGAAGGGCGTCGTAAACGAGCTGATCGTGGTGGCAAAAAGAACAATGGGAAGTTTTCTCGGAGTGGTCATGGGTCCCGTCTCAGGAAAGGGGTTACTTTCCGGAAAAGGTTTTTTGATGGAGCGCGGCAAAGCCGTCCTTGCCGCAGGCCATCATCAGCGTCAGCGGCATGAGGCGTCGCGCCTGCCGGAGCATCTTTTCCGACAGATTCCGGATATCCCACTGGGCGTGCGCGTCCGCCCGCAGGCGGGAGAGATGATAAAGCTCCCGGGCATTGAATTTCATGAGCACCCGCCTGCGGTGCGCGTTGGTCAGCAGATACGGCGGCGCCGACGGCAGCTTATGCCGAATGCGATCCTGCGCCCTTTCGGTCGCCCGCATGACGGCCATGAAGTCTTTCTGCAGGCCGGCGGCACGCACGGAGGGCGGAACGGTCACCCCCAGCCGGGGGTCGTAGTCCTGGGCGATGACGGTGGCCATACGGTGGCGCTTCAACTGGGCAAAGCAGCTCGCGCTGACCACCAGCTCATATTGAAGATCGATGTTCTCCAGTTCTCTCAACGCGGCGTCGTAGGGCTGCATATTTTCAAACACGGTTCGGAGCAAACCTTTCAGCTCTCGTTCGTTCAGTCGGGCGGCCCGACTCAGGCACTGTCCGTAGCTTCGGCCGGAGGACGCAAACAAAAGCGCGGCGGCGGCCTGCCGGTCCGCGCCGGATGTCGCGGACACGAGTCGAACGTCGGAGATTTTTTCACGGCCCGCCTTCGCCGGTTCTTCTGCCAGAAGGGTTTCGGCCCTGGCCCGAAGCCGAGGCCGGGTCAGACGGTCGTACTCCGTGGCCCGGGTATAGCGGATCAGCGACGGCGCGATTTCCCGGGTCGCGTCATAGAGCTTCCCGCTGAAAAGCTGCGCCTCCGCGAGCGGCAGAGAGGCCAGCCGGCGCAGCATCAGCTCCAGATTGCGGGCGTTGATCGTCATGCCCAGCTGCGTCTGAGTGGCCAGCGCGATGGCGTAGCGCGCGTCTTCCTTGGCCCAGCCCTCCAGGAGCAGGCGGTTGGCGGGATTTTCGGCCAGTTCCGGATTTTGTTCAAAGACCCGGGGCCGAAGCCGCTGGTAGAGATCATGGTAAAAATCGTTTTGCAGCCGGACCGTTTCGACAAAGATTTCCTTCATTTTCGCCCCGGCGATTTCTTCGGGCACAACGAAGTCCCGGTCAAACAGAACATAGCGCTGGGATTTTTCCGTATAGGAGCACAGGCGGAATTTTTCGATTTCTTCGACGAGCAGGCGGGAAACGCCGATGACGTCGATATTGAAGACGGCATGCTCGGCCACCGAGCTGTGGCCCATTGCAAAAACGATATTCCGGTTGGATCGGCGGGCTTTTTCCACTTCGGCCCGGGCGTCGACGCGCAGTTGATCGACGGATTTGGGGCTGCGGCTGATGCGGGCGTAGGCGGCGGAAAGCGTTTCCGGCGTAATGTCCTGCTTCAGCCCGCTCTTGTCGCGAAGTTCACGGATCCAATCATAATCGACGTTGTAACCGGCCAACAGCACCTTCATCATCAAAGCCTCACCATTTCAATGCGCGGCAGCGTCCGGCCGAGAAAGCGTTCGCCGATGGTCTGAAAACGATACGGCACATCGCTGACGCAAAAAAGATGCTCCGGAGGCCGGCGGCCCGTGTTGCCCAGATTTTTTTCTTGGATCAGGCCCGCGGCGATGTCGGCCATGGCTTCCGCCGAATCGATCAGCCGGACCTGCCCGCCCGTGATGTCCTGAAAGAGGGGTTTGAGAAGCGGATAATGCGTGCAGCCGAGAACCAGCGTGTCCACGCCTTCGGCCATGACGGGCTTTAGGTATTCCAGAGCGACGAGCCGTGTAGCCGGATGATCGAACCAGCCTTCCTCCACCAGCGGAACAAACAGGGGGCACGCCTGCGAAAAAACCTTCGCGTCCCGGTCCAGCAGATGAATGGCCCTGGCATAGGCGTTCGAGTTGATCGTGGCGGGCGTTCCAATCACGCCGATGGCTTTGCTCTGCGTCCGGTCAACCGCGATTTTTGCGCTGGCTTCGATCACTTCCAGCACCGGCACGGGCGAAAGATCCCGAATCGCCTGATAGGCGACCGCCGCCATGGTGTTGCAGGCAACGATCAGCAGTTTGACGTCCTTTTTCAACAGGAACTCAACGATTTGCAGCGCGTAGCGGTTGATGGCCTCCACCGATTTGACGCCGTAAGGCACACGCGCCGTATCCCCGAAATAGATGATATTTTCAAAAGGGAGCCGTTCCATGAGAGAACGCACCACGGTCAGTCCGCCGATGCCGGAATCAAAAACGCCGATCGCCTGATGGGTCTGGATATTCATGCTCTTCTCTCGTGTCCCGGTCAATCAACCGTCTTGCAGCAAGCTG
>JAQVQT010000005.1:11251-28998 GCA_028701435.1 Smithellaceae bacterium
GATAAAAGCAGAATCCGGAAAAGTCAACGGGAAAGCGAGGCTTTTGTATCATAAGTTACCGAAACATGCCAAGAGTTCTTCGAAAGATTTGCATTTGACGCAGGAGAAGGGGGCGTTGCCGTGATTCGGTCGGAAAAAGAAATTCGGGATCCCCGGGAAATGGACGAGATCCTGCACAGCGCGCCGGTTTGCCGGATCGCGATGAGCACCGACGATCATCCCTACATCGTCCCGGTCAATTTTGTGGTCCGTGACTCTCGTCTTTATTTTCACTGCGCCAGGTTCGGCAGAAAGATCGACATGCTGAAGGCCAATTCATCGGTCTGCTTTGAAGTGGATATCCCCGGTGAGCTGGTGCGGGGTCAAACCGCCTGCGCGTGGAGCATGAAATACCGCAGCGTGATCGGCTTCGGTCAGGCGTATTTTATCGAAGAGACCCAAGAAAAGAAAAAGGCGCTCGATCTCCTGATGAAAAAATATTCAGGGCAAGAATCCTTTGTTTATGCCGACGACGCACTGGACAAAGTTCTGGTGGTTGGTGTAAGAATAGAAACGATGTCCGGTAAAATTGCTCGCTGAAAAATGACTCCCGCCAGAAAGGAGAACGGCCGCCATGCTCAACAAGATCGTCATCCGCTATGCCGACAAGCAAATCCTAAAAGGCGTCACGGTTGATTTTTCCCCCAACCGGGATATTTTTCACGTCACACCGGTGGGATTTTCGCCCAGCGACAAGCCGCTGGAAGTTCGCATCGCCGAGCTGAAAGCCATTTTTTTTGTCAAGGATTTCGCCGGCAATCCGAAGTATGAGGACAAGAAAAATTTTGAGCCGGGCAAACCCGTTTTGGGCCGCAAGATCAGAGTGCTCTTCAAGGACGGCGAGGTCCTGATCGGAACCACCCAGGGGTATCAGTTGAACCGGCAGGGATTTTTCGTCATTCCGGCGGACTCCCAATCCAATGTGGAGCGCTGCTATGTGGTCACGAAGTCAACCCGCGAAGTGAAGTTTATTTAACGACACTCAAAAAGTCCGGAGGCGCGTCCATTCAGCTTCCGGCAGGATGTAAAATTATCCTATGCCTGTTTATTTACAAGTTATTCTGTTGGCCGCCGGCTTTATCGTCTTCGTTCTGGCGGCGATGTATTTGACGGGGTTGGGCCTGCGGCGGGTATGCTTCAAAATTATTGCCGAAATGGAAGAGGCGAACGCCTTCAAAGCGTCCCGGGCCATCAAGCTTCAGGATGAGCGGAAAAATTTTTTTCGGGTCGGCACGGGCAATCTGCGCCCCCGGGCCCTTCATCTTCTGATAACGGACAAACTGGTTGTCAAAACGCCGGACGGCAAGTACTATCTGGACAAGGAAAAGCTCGCGGAAATGAAAAGCGCCGCCGGCAAATAACCATTTACCGGATCGTAAGCGCCGATACGACATCCAGAATTCCGTCCGCAGTAAAGAAAAAGAGCTCGTGCGCGGCCACCTGCCGGCTTTGGTCCTCGGCTTCCCGGAGCACGGGGACGATTTCAATGGACGTGACGTCCATCCATCGGCCGCCCATGTTAATGCGAACAACGACGCCCTGGTCGTTGACCTCATGCGGAATCTTGTAGGAACTCAAAACCCGCACGACAAAATCATTTTTCTGCCGGGTGACATACGCCGCCCGCTCCTGAAGCGCACGGACCTTCCCGTATTCCTGCGCCTGCGCCTGCGGCAAACAAGAAAACAACAGAACCGCCGCCGTCAACACGGTCCATATTTTTTTCATATGGTTCTCCTTTGCAGTGAAGGCGCGAAGGGCCCGGCCCCAAAAGGAGGCAGGGGCCCGCGTCTATCTTCTGGTGAGCTGCCGGTACTTGATCCGGTGGGGCTGGTTGGCGGCCGCGCCCAGACGGCTTTTGCGGTCTTCTTCGTACTCGGAGTAGTTGCCGTCGAAAAACAGCACCTTGCTGTCTCCCTCAAAGGCCAGAATGTGCGTGCAGATGCGGTCCAGAAACCAGCGGTCGTGGCTGATCACGACGACGCAGCCGGCGAAGCTCTCCAGCGCGTCTTCCAGCGCGCGCAGGGTGTTCACATCGAGATCGTTGGTCGGCTCGTCCAGCAGCAGAACATTTCCGCCTTCCCGGAGCATGCGCGCCAGATGCACGCGGTTTCGCTCGCCTCCGGAAAGTGTTCCCACTTTTTTCTGCTGGTCCGTCCCGGAGAAATTGAAGCGTGACACATACGCGCGGGAATTAATCTGCCGGCCGCCGACCGGAATAATGTCCTGGCCGCCGGAAATCATCTCCCAGATGTTTTTCTCCGGATCCAGCGCGTCGCGGCTCTGATCGACGTAGGCCAGCTTCACGGTCTCGCCGATGCGAATGGCCCCCGCATCCGGGCTTTCCCGGCCGGTGATCATGCGGAACAGCGTGGTCTTGCCCGCGCCGTTGGGGCCGATGACGCCGACAATGCCGCCGGGCGGAAGTTTGAAGGTCATGGCGTCCACCAGCAGTTTGTCGCCGTATCCTTTGGAAACACCGTCTGCCTCAATGACCAGATCGCCCAGGCGGGGGCCGGGCGCGATAAAGAGTTCGCGTGTGCCGGATTCCTTTTCCAGATTTTTGCCCAGCAGCTCTTCATACGCCTTGATGCGCGCCTTGGATTTGGCATGCCGGCCTTTGGGAGACATGCGGATCCACTCCAGTTCCCGCTCCAGGGTTTTGATTCTGGCGCTTTCCGACTTCTCCTCGTTTTTCAGACGGCTTTGTTTCTGCTCCAGCCAGGAAGAATAGTTGCCCTGCCAGGGAATCCCCTGGCCGCGGTCCAGCTCCAGAATCCAGCCCGCGACGTTGTCGAGGAAGTAGCGGTCGTGCGTGACGGCGATGATGGTCCCCTCGTATTTCTGCAGGTGGTGTTCCAGCCAGGCCACGGATTCGGCGTCCAGATGGTTGGTCGGCTCGTCCAGCAGCAGGATGTCGGGTTTCTGCAAAAGCAGGCGGCAGAGCGCGACGCGGCGCCTCTCTCCGCCGGAGAGAATATTGACGGGCGTATCGCCCGGCGGGCAGCGCAGGGCGTCCATGGCCATCTCCAGGCGCGAGTCGATGTCCCATGCGTCGAGCGCGTCCATTTTTTCCTGCAGCGCGGCCTGCCGGTCCACCAGTTTGGCCATGGCTTCATCGGACATTTCCTCGGAGAATTTCTCGTTGACGGCGTTGTATTCGTTGACCACGTCCATCGTGGCTTGAACGCCCTCTTCCACGATTCGGCGGACGGTTTTGTCCTCGTCCAGCCGCGGCTCCTGCTCCAGATAGCCCACGGTGTATCCGGGGGAAAGAATGGTCTTCCCCAGAAATTCATCATCCACCCCGGCGAGAATCTTCAAAAGCGAGCTTTTGCCCGAACCGTTCAGACCGATCACGCCGATCTTCGCGCCGTAAAAATATGACAGGTAAATGTCCTTCAGCACGGGTTTCTTGTCGTAAACCTTGCTAACCCCGATCATGGAGTAGATGACTTTGTTTCCCTCATTGGCCATGCTGCGCTGATCCTCCCCGCAGGTTTCCTCCTTAAATGTAGGGGAAAATATTCTGAATGATGATGTTGAAATTGTCCTGGATTTTGTCGTGGCCCTCAATAATGCCCATGTGGCCGGGCAGGAGCAGATCGATGTCCAGATCGGACAGCGTCACGATGCTCTTTTTCAAGAGGGAGCCGTTGCCTCCGGGAAAATCCGTACGGCCGACGTTCTGCTGAAACACCACGTCGCCGCAGAAGAGGACTTTCTTTGCCGGCCAGTAAAGCCCGATATGACCGGGCGTGTGTCCGGGAATGGAAATGACCCGAAAGGTCTGGTCGCCCAGCTCGAGCCGGCCGTCCTCCAGCTGCATGTTGATCTGCATTTGCGGAATTGTGATGCCGAACAGGCCGTACAGCTCTCCGCCGACGCCTTTGAGGAAATCCATTTCCTTGCGATGCAGGGCGATTTTCACCTTTTCCTGATCAAAAAGCTCGGAGCCCTGAAAATGGTCGGGATGCGAATGCGTGTTGATCACATACCGGATGTCTTTCTTCTTAATACCGTCATTCGCCATCTGGTTGAGCAGATCGGGCAGATAGCGGGTCAGGCCGGGGTCAATCAGCGCCTGCACGCCGCCGCCGATGTAATAGCTGTTGCAGTTGTTGTCAAAATAGTTTGCCCACTCATAAATATAAATATCGTCCCGAAATTTCATTGTAAACCCTTTCCTGTTTTATAAATCCTTCCATCCTGGTCCGCCGGCTTCATCCTGTCCGGGCCTTGCGCGGAACGAAAATCCAAAGCAGAATGTAGAGAAGGAATCCGGTTCCGAATCCAATGGCCAGCAGGGCAAACAGCAAACGCCACACCCACGAAGGAACGGGCGTGTGCTCTCCCAACCCGCCGCAGACGCCGCCGATCCAGCGATCGGTTTCGGACTTGGTAAATTCGGCAAACCAGTTGTTTGCGGTCATGGATCCATCCTTTCCCCGGCGGAACGCGGCGCTCGCCGTATCCCGCCAAAAACGGGCGTGATCTTATTTTACCGGCAACACTTTGTCCAGCGGCATTTGTGAAGCACTGAAGCCCACCTTGACAACGGAGCCGTCCTTGTCCACCAGGATCATCATGGGAACGCCGATCGCGTTGTACGCCGCGCCGACGGATCCGTCCTCATCCAGCAGCGTCCGGTAAGGCAGGGCGTTGGCCTTGGCGAATTTCGCGACCTTCCTGGCCGATTCCATGATGTTGATGTAAATCACTTCCATTCCTTTGGGTGAATACTCCTCGTAAACCTTTTTATACTTGGGAATCTCCGCCCTGCACCCGGGACACCAGGTGGTCCCGAAAAAGATCAGCACGGGCCTGCCGCGCTGGGCGCTCATGCGAAAGGTCTTGCCCTGCAGATCTTTGAGGGTGAAATCCGGAGCGGCAAAAACCTGCGGCTTAAACGGCGCGTTGGGAATATACTGCCCCCGGGAAGCCGCCGGGGCGGCCAGAACCAGAAAGAAAACCAGCGCCAGGACAATGCTGTTTTTGTGCATGATGACCCTTTTCGCTAAAAAGAAAGTGTGCCGGCAGTATACAGAAAATATTCGGCCGCGCCAATCAAAATAACGCCGAACGCCCTGGTGATGATCGTCATCCACCGGCCGGACCGCGGAAGCGCCGCGATCAGACCGGCGAACGTGCCGGCCAGAATCAGGAGCGTCCCCATGCCAAAGGCAAACACAAACAACAGGCCGATCCCCACAACCACCTGGGTTTTCAACGCCACAAAACCGAGCAGCACCCCCAGCACCGGCGCGGTGCAGGGGCCGATCACAAACCCGGAAGCCGCGCCCAGCAAAAAGCTGGGAAGGAAGCCTTTTCTCCCGCCGCCGGAATAGGCCGCCAGTTTTTGCGGAACGGGAAGTGAAATTTTAAAAACATCGAGCATGGCCAATCCCATCACCAGGCAAATGTTGGCCATGATCCAATACACGAGCGGCGTCGTCTGCATCTGTCCGAACAGTCTTCCCGACCAGGCCGCCGTTGCCCCCAACGCGGCGTAGGTGATGGAAAGCCCCAGCACATAGGACACGGACAGCAGAAATCCTCGCAGCTTTGACCCCGATCCCTGGGCGCCGATGAAGCCGACCGTCAGGGGAATGAGCGGATACGTGCAGGGAGTGAAGCTGATCAGCACCCCGCCCAGATAGGCCGCCGCGAAGGCCAGGGCTACGGACCCCTCAAGGTATACGGATAGATTGTTGATCAGGTTTTCCATTTCTCTTTCATACTCATGCTGGTTGGATGTGTGACCGAACGATAGGCAAATTATTTGCCCTTCGTCAAGAAAAATCGGGCTTTTCCGCTGCCCAAAAAAATTTCTTGACATAAATCAAAAAAAGAATACCATTCGGTAAAAATGACATGCTCGAGCCGCAGAAGCTCCCGGATGGTCATTCAAGAGAACCGCTTACCCTAAGGAGGCAAACCATGTCGAAACCCGAAACCCCCCTGCTGGACGAGCTGGAAAAAGGCAGGTGGCCCAGTTTTGTGAAGGATTTGAAGCAGGCCGCCAAGAAAAATCCCATGGCCCGGGACCTGATCCATCAACTGGAGCTCTCCTATAAAGACAGGATCGGGCATTGGAAACACGGAGGCATTGTCGGCGTCAAGGGCTACGGCGCCGGCGTCATCGGCCGCTACTCGGACCGACCCGACCTGTTTCCGAATGTTCAGGCTTTTCATACCTTGCGCGTCAATCATCCAACAGGATGGTTTTATAAAACGGATGCCCTGCGCAAACTCTGCGATGTCTGGGACAAGCACGGCAGCGGCCTCACCAATATGCACGGCTCCACGGGTGACGCCATTCTGCTGGGAACGACCACGGATCATCTGCAGCCCTGCTTCAACGATCTTTCGGACGCGGGCTTCGATCTTGGCGGCTCCGGTTCAGCCCTGCGAACGCCCAGCGCCTGCGTGGGTCCGGCGCGCTGCGAATGGGCCTGCATCGACAGCCTGGATATCTGCTACAACATCACCATGACCTATCAGGATCAGATCCATCGTCCCATGTTCCCTTACAAATTCAAGATCAAAGTCTCAGCCTGCCCCAACGACTGCGTCGCATCCATCGCCCGCTCCGATTTTTCCATCATCGGAACATGGAAAGATGACATTCAGGTTGATCAGAAAGAAGTCCTGGCCTATGCCTCAAGCATCAACATCCAAAAAGAAGTCTGCGACCTCTGCCCGACGCGCTGCATGGAATGGAACGGCAAAGAACTGAAAATATACAATGACGATTGCACCCGCTGCATGCACTGCATCAATCTGATGCCAAAGGCCCTGAGGCCGGGGAAGGAAAAAGGCGCCTCCATTCTCGTTGGCGGCAAAGCGCCTATTGTCAAAGGCGCGCTGCTTTCCTGGGTGGTTGTGCCGTTTATAAAACTGGAACCGCCATACGACGAATTGAAGAATCTGATCGAACGGATCCAGGACTGGTGGGATGAAAACGGCAAATCTCGGGAGCGGCTGGGCGAGTTAATCACCAGGCTGGGCATGCGGGTTTTCCTGAAGGCCGTGGGGCTTCCCGCTGTTCCTCAGATGGTCAAGGCGCCGCGAACCAATCCTTACGTCTTCTTCTGGCCTGAAGATATTCAAAAGGAGGTGAAGTAAAATGGCAAAAACGGATATCGGTCCCCCTGATTACAAAACCATGCTGCCTCCCGTCATCCAAAGAAACTACGGAAAATGGCTGTATCACGAAATCCTGAAGCCCGGTGTTTTAATGCACGTTTCCGAATCGGGAGAAGCGCTCTACAGTGTTCGCGCCGGATCGCCGAGGTTGGTTTCAACGGATCACATCCGGGAAATCTGCGAAATTGCGGATGAACACTGTGACGGTTATCTGCGTTTCACCAGCCGTCACAACATTGAATTTCTTCTCGACGACAAAAATAAAGTGGACCCCTTGATCGACGAATTAAAAAGCCGCGGTTATCCCGTGGGCGGCACAGGCCATGCCGTAACGAATATCGTGCATACGCAGGGCTGGGTCCACTGCCATACCCCGGCCACGGATGCTTCCGGACCGGTCAAGGCGCTGATGGACGAAATCTACGACTACTATACAACCATGAAACTGCCGAACCACGTCCGGATTTCCCTGGCCTGCTGCCTGAACATGTGCGGCGCCATTCATTGCTCCGACATTGCCATTCTGGGTATCCACCGGACAGTTCCCAAGACCGACAACTCGCGTGTTCCGAACGTCTGCGAAATTCCATCCACGGTGGCCTCGTGTCCGACGGGCGCGATCCGGGGTGACATGAAAAACAAAACGCTCACCGTCAATGATGAGAAGTGCATGTACTGCGGGAACTGCTACACCGTCTGCCCGGCCATGCCGATTGCCGATCCCGACAATGACGGCATATCCATCTGGGTCGGCGGTAAAGTTTCCAACGCAAGGAGCGCTCCGATGTTTTCCAAGCTGGCCATTCCCTTCCTGCCCAACAACCCGCCGCGCTGGCCGGAAGTCGTGGACGCCGTCAAGAACATCCTTGAAGTTTATGCCCGTCACGCCAAAAAACACGAGCGGGTCGGCGAGTGGATTGAACGCGTCGGCTGGGAGCGTTTCTTCAGTCTGACCGGCATTCCGTTTACCGATCAGCATATCGACGACTTTGATCTGGCGGTAGATACGTTCCGGACATCGACGCAGTTCAAATGGAGGTAATGATGAGTGAAGAATTAAAAAAACGGATCGCTGAACTTTTTCATGAAAAATCCAAGGGTGACAAGAAAATGTTTTATATCCGGGACGTCACCAAATGGCTGCCCGACGAAGATCGTCATGCCGTGCAGAACGCCGTAAAAGAGCTGCTGGACGAGGAAGTTCTGAAATACTGGTCCAGCGGAAGCTCAACGTACCTCATCCTGGCTGAATTCTTTCCAAAGGAATAGAGGCTGTTTCAGAAGAGGTAACCGATATGAATCAACAGCGCCCGCGCTTGATCATGGCCGCCCTGCGGGGCGGAGCGGGAAAAACCACCCTCTCTGTGGCGATGACTGTCGCCCTGCGCGAGCAGGGTATGGCGGTCACCCCTTTCAAAAAGGGACCGGATTATATTGATGCCGCCTGGCTTTCCCGGGCGGCATCCGGTCCCTGCTATAACCTGGACACCTTTCTCATGGGCGCGGACGAGGTCGTCCGCTCTTTTTCTCGCCACACCGGGGAAGGAGCAATCGCGGTCATTGAAGGCAACCGCGGCCTCTTTGACGGGGTCAACACCGCGGGCGAGTTCAGTACGGCCGAACTGGCCAAGCTCCTGCGTGCGCCGGTCATTCTGATTGTGGATTGCGACAAGGTTACCCGGACGGCGGCGGCCATGGTTCTGGGCTGTCTGCATCTCGATGGCGACGTTGACATCCGGGGCGTTATCTTAAGCCGGGTGAACGGCCCTCGCCATGCCTCTGTCATCCGCCGGTCCATTGAGGATTATACCGGTCTGCCCGTTTACGGAACGGTGCCCCGACTGCCGGAACTGCCTTTTGCGCAGCGGCATCTGGGATTGGTTCCGCCCGAAGAACACAACCAGATCCTGCAGGCCCTGGAAAAAGCGGGGTCCATCGCCCGCGATTATCTGGATATCCCTGCTCTGCTCGGGGTTGCCCAAAGCGCCCCCCCCTGGAAGGTTGATGCCTTCCCCAAGCCGGCCCGGTCAAACAAAACAAAAAATGAACAAGTTACCATCGGCGTCATCAAAGATACGGCCTTTCAGTTTTATTATCAGGAAAATATCGAGGCCCTGACCGACCGGGGCGCAAAGGTCATACAGATCAGCGCGCTTAATGAAAAATATCTGCCGCCCGTTGATGCCTTGTATATCGGCGGCGGTTTTCCAGAAACCCATGCCGGGCGGCTGGCCGCCAACGAGTCCTTCCGCCTTTCCGTCAAAGAAGCGGCCGAAGCGGGCCTGCCGATTTACGCGGAGTGCGGCGGTTTTATCTTTTTGGGCGAATCCCTTTTGGTCGGTCACAGGCATTATCCCATGGTTGGCGCGCTGCCGGTGTCGTTTGGTCTTGAGAAGCGGCCGCAGGGACACGGCTATACGAGCCTGGCTGTGGATCAGGCAAATCCCTTTTTCCCCGTAGGCCAGACCATTACCGGCCATGAATTCCATTACTGCCGGATCCTGTCTAAAAATGATGCCGAAACTTCCACCGCCTTCAACGTTCTGAAGGGGACGGGACTAGACGGCCGAAGAGAAGGACTATGCCGGAAAAATATTCTGGCGGGTTTTACCCATGTGCATGCGCTGGGAACTCCCGGGTGGGCGGACGCGATCATGGCCCGCGCCTCGCAGTATCACCGGAAAAAGTTAAATCAAGCTCCCGTTTATGTCATGGACAAACCGGACATCGTCAAAACGGAACAGACGGCTTAATGATAAAAAAAAGATATCGATTCATTGAAGAGGAGGTTTTTAAGTATGCCGCAGATAGAATTAGCAGGTAAAATTTACGAGGTGGATGAAGACGGGTTTTTGCAGGAACTGGACAAATGGAGCGAAGAATTTGCAAACGCATACGCCCACGCGGAAGAAATCGAGGGCGATTTGACGGAAGAACACTGGAAGGTCATTAATTACCTGCGGAATTATTTCCAGCAGTTCGGCATTGCGCCGATGATCCGGAAGATCTGTAAAGACCTGAAAATCGACATGAAGAAGCTCTATGAACTTTTTCCGACCGGACCGGCCAAAGGGGCTTGCAAACTGGCGGGGCTTTCGAAGCCGACCGGTTGCGTGTGATTTCTTTCCGAAATCAAGCGCTACCTTTGTTGGCAGCGTTGTCGGCGTCCTGGACGTATTAAAAATACGCCTCCGGCGCCTCCTCCTTGCCGCCGCGGTATCATCTTGATTTGGAAAAGAAATATTGAACTGACGGATTGATATGGGATTTTATATTTTTTCATACTTTTGCGCGTTCATTTTCCTGGCTGCCGTTGCCTGCCGCGTCTACCGGCAATTGACGCTTCCCGTGCATCTGCGCTGGGAAATCTACCCTGTCCAGCATGAGCCGACCGACAAGCTGGTCCATGGCGGTTCTTACATGGAGGATTTAAACTGGTGGGAGAAGAAACTCAAGAGCTCCCTCTTCAATGAACTGAAATACATGGCGCCGGAAATTTTATTGCTCCGGGGGCTGTGGAAAGAAAACCGGAGCCTGTGGTGGGTCTCCTTCCCTTTTCATTTCGGGTTGTATTTGATGATCGCCACGTTCGCCCTGCTGATTCTCCATGCCCTTCTTGTCCTGGGGGGAGGAGAGGCCTATGTGGCGGGCGGCGTCATCGGAGCTCTGTTGGGCGGGCTTATCGTTTTTATGGGGTGGACCGGCCTCATTCTGGGGGTTGTCGGCAGCTTTGGGACTTTGTTCCGGCGGCTGGCCGACCCGGCGCTGAGGGCGTACTCCTCATTTCCGGACTATTTCAACATCCTGTTGGTCTCCTTTTTTTTCCTTTCCGCCTTTATCGCATGCCTGTTGGTTGATCCGCTGCTTATCGGCGCAAAGGCTTACGTCTTCGGCCTGCTGACCGGGGGGCGTTCTCTCAACGCCTATGCGCCGGCCGAGAGCGTTTTCGGAGGGGCGGCCATCCTCCTGGCTTCTGCGCTGGCTGCCTACGTTCCCCTGACGCATATGTCCCATATGTTCATGAAATTTTTTTTCTATCACAAGATCAAATGGGATGACGCCCCAAACCTTCGGGGCGGCGGGATCGAAGACGACATCCTGAAGAATCTCAGGCTGAAGCCGACATGGAACGCAAAACACATTGCAGCGGATGGACGGAAGTCCTGGGCGGACCTTGCGTCTTCGGCGCCTAAGGAAACGAAATGAAAAAACATCTGAAGCCATCCGATATGGCGATGTCTGCCGACTGTCTGTGTCCCATCGAATCCGGGGATCTCTCACCGTTGCCTTTTCCGTATGAAGATTTTAATTCCAGAACAATTTCCCCGCTGAACCCGGAAAAGGTCAAAAACCTGGAAACCTCCCTGGACAACACTCTGGCTGTCGGTATCCCCAAACCCGCAAGCAAAGAGGAAGAAGAGGTTTTGATTCGTCAATTTCTCTGTGGTCTGAAAAAGCTTTTTGAGAAGGAGAACAACTGGACGTTCCTGCAGCAACTGCTGCTTTCCATGGAACACTGCGCCAAGTGCCAAACCTGCTCGGAGGCCTGCCCCGTCTATGAGATGAGCGGTAAAAAAGACATCTACCGACCCATGTTCCGCGCCGAAGTCCTGCGCCGGATTTACAATAAATATCTCAAACCGGGCGGAAAGATCACGGCCCGACTGACCGGCGGCATAGATTTAAACTGGACGACCGTCGCGCGTCTGGCGGAGCTGTCTTATCGCTGCACACTCTGCCGCCGCTGTGCCATGGCTTGTCCGATCGGCGTGGATAACGGATTGATCACTCACGAAATCCGGAAACTCTTTTCCCAGGAGATGGGAATCTCCCCCAAGGAACTCCACGAAAAAGGGACCATCCAGCATCTTCGTGTCGGATCTTCTACAGGCATGAATCCCCTGGGCGCAAAAGACAGTATCGAGTTTATCCAGGAAGAAATGGAAGAGATCACCGGTTACAAGGTAGAGATCCCGTGGGATGTGGAAGGAGCGGATATCCTGCTGATTCATAATGCCGGAGAGATCATCTCCTGGCCGGAAAACGTCGGGGCCTTTGCCATCATTTTTCAGGCGGCCGGTCTTTCCTGGACCCTCTCTTCAGAAACGGCGGGTTATGACGCCGTCAACTACGGCGTCTGGTATGACGATGTGCAGTTGTCACGGGTGGCTCTCCGGCATGCGGACATTGCCCGAAGGCTGAAGGTCAAGAAGATCGTTGTCGGCGAATGCGGCCATGCACACAAGGCGCTGATCGAGACGGCCGACCGGATCTTGACGGGAGAAATCAACATTCCTCGTGAATCGGCCCTGGTTACGCTGGAAGACATTGTTCTCGGCGGAAAACTGCAACTGGATCCCCGCAGAAACGATTTTCCCGTTACCCTGCACGATCCCTGCAACTATGTCCGTCTGATGGGAATCGTGGAGCCTCAGAGACGCATCCTCCGGAAGATCGCGCCGCGCTTCCGGGAAATGACGCCGCACGGCGTGGATAATTACTGCTGCGGCGGCGGGTCGGGATTTGCCATCATGTCGGGATACAATTTTGCCGAGTGGCGGAATCTGGTCAGCAGCCGGAAGAAGTTTCTCCAGATCCTGAACGCCTTTGAAAACGAATCCCAGGCCGCGCCCAAGTATGTCTGCGCACCCTGCTCGAACTGCAAAGGCGCCATCCGCGACATTCTCAGCTACTATCATGCCGGGGAGAGAAGCAGCCTCTACTATGGCGGCCTGGTTGAACTGATTGTCAATGCGATGGAAAGCATGAAAAAACCGATCATCCATTTCGGAGATCAGCCGTCATGGACGTGATCAAGGGCGAGTGAGATTTTAGTATGAACCTTTTGATATCCGTCATTACTGTTTCCGTCATCGCCCTGCTGGCCATGGGGATTGCCATGAGTCAAACCCTGAGCTGCTACATCTTGGCCGGTATTGTTCCTTATGCGGTCTTTGTGATCTTTCTGGCCGGGTTTATCTATCGCATCATCCGGTGGGGCATGGCGCCTGTTCCCTTCCGCATTCCCACCACGTGCGGCCAGGAAAAATCCCTGCCCTGGGTGAAAAATAATCCGGTGGAAAACCCCTCCGGAACCTGGGGCGTGATCGGAAGAATGGCCGGGGAAATCTTTTTGTTTCGGTCTTTGTTCAGAAACGCCAAAATGCAGTTGATCGACGGCCGTCCCGTTTACGGAAGCGCCAAGTGGCTCTGGTTTTTCGGCCTGATGTTTCACGCGTCGCTTTTGACGATCGTGCTCAGACACCTGCGTTTTTTCACTGAACCGGTCATTTCCTGTGTGAGCGCGCTCTCCGCGCTGGACGGATTTTGGGAAATCGGCGTTCCCGCGCTTTACATGAGTGACCTGGCGCTTCTGGCAGGACTGGCGTTTCTCTTCCTGCGACGGGTAACCATCCCGCAGGTGCGCTACATTTCTTTATTTACCGATTATTTTGCACTGCTTTTAATTGCGGGCGTGGCGGCAACCGGCCTTTTGATGCGGCACTTTTTTCCCGTAGATCTCCATGAGATCAAAACCCTGGCCATGGGTTGGGTCACCTTTGCCCCCGTCATTCCGCAGGGCGCAGGCGTTGTTTTTTACATGCACCTATGTTTTGTCTTTATTCTCATCGCCTGGTTTCCTTTCAGCAAGCTGATGCACATGGGCGGCATCTTTTTGAGCCCCACGCGCAACCTTGTAAATAACAACCGCAGTCAAAGACATATCAATCCCTGGAATGGCCCCGTGAAAGTGCACACCTACGAAGAATATGAAGACGAATTCCGCGATAAAATGAAAGCGGCCGGTCTGCCGGTGGAGAAGGAGTAGTTATGTCGTCCGTCAAAATTCCTAAACCGGATGAACTGATGAACATCGGATACGCTCCGCCGAAATCCGACTGGATGACTACACCCGTGGATTTCCGGCCGGGGACGTGGAGCCACAGCGGCGCCGCAAAAAACCTGAAAATACTGGGCATGCCCAATCCCCGAACCTGGCAGCCGTCCGATGCCGACTGGCAACTGCCGGAAAACTGGCGGCGGATTATTCTTGACGGGATGAAGGAGCGCCTGGAAAAGTATCGTTCCTTTCGCCTGTTCATGGACATCTGCGTGCGCTGCGGCGCCTGCGCGGACAAGTGCCACTTCTATATCGGCTCCGGCGATCCGAAAAATATGCCTGTGTTGCGGGCCGAGCTGATACGGTCGGTTTACCGCCGTTACTTTACGCAGGCGGGAAAACGTTTCGGGAAACTTGCCGGCGCCAGAGATCTGACCGTCGATGTGTTGAAGGAATGGTTTTATTATTTTTATCAATGCACGGAGTGCCGGCGCTGCTCCGTCTTCTGCCCCTACGGCATCGATCAGGCGGAAATCACCATGATCGGCCGCGAACTGCTCAATCTGGTGGGCTGCAATATCAACTGGGTCATTGAACCGGCCGCCAACTGTTTCCGCACGGGCAACCATCTGGGCATTCAGCCCGGCGGCATCAAGGACATGCTGGAATTTCTGGCGGACGATATCGAGGATCGCACCGGCGTCCGGGTGGACGTCCCCATCAACAAAAAAGGCGCCGACATTCTTTTTGTCACGCCGTCCGGTGACTATTTTGCCGACCCGGGAACCTACACCTGCATGGGCTATCTAATGCTTTTCCATGAAATCGGCCTTAATTACACGTTCAGCACCTATGCCTCCGAAGGCGGCAACTTCGGCCTCTTTACGTCCCATGAGATGATCAAGCGCCTCAACGCCAAAATTTACGCGGAGGCCAAACGCCTGGGCGTCAAATGGATATTAGGCGGAGAGTGCGGCCACATGTGGCGGGTGATCCAGCAGTACATGGACACCATGAACGGCCCCGCCGAACATCTTTCGGAGCCGGTTTCCCCGATTACGGGGACGCGATTTGAAAACGCCCGTTCGACCAAAATGGTCCATATCGTTGAATTCACGGCGGATCTGATCCGCCAGGGCAAGTTGAAACTTGATCCTAAACGCAACGATCATCTGAATCTGACCTTTCACGATTCGTGCAATCCCGCCCGGGCAATGGGGCTCCTTGAAGAGCCGCGTTACATCATCCACAATGCCTGCAACCATTTTTACGAGATGGCCGAAGATACCATTCGGGAAAAAACCTTCTGCTGCGGCGGCGGGGCCGGACTGGGCAATGAAGAAAACATGGAGATGCGAATGCGCGGCGGGATGCCCCGGGCCATGGCCGTCCGGGACGTTGTGAAAAAGTATGGCGTGAACCGCCTGGCCTGCATCTGTGCGATCGACCGGGTAACGCTTCCCCCGCTGATGGACTATTGGGTGCCGGGGGTCACGGTCATGGGGGTTCACGAGTTGCTGGCCAACGCCCTGGTGATGAAGGGGGAGAAAGAAAGAACCACTGATTTAAGAGGGGATTCGATATAAGCCCCCTCACCCTGACCCTCTCCCACGAGGGGAGAGGGGAAACTACAGATGCCCCCTCTTTTGATACCCTGAAGGGTACAAGCAGGAGGAACAGGTCGTTTAGACTCCCCTCTTTTGGTGAACGGGGCAGGGAAGAACAGGTTGTACAGATTCCCCTCCCTTTGCGGGAAAGTAGGGAGGAAAAGATCGTTTAGACACCCTCCCTTGACGCGAGGGGCAGGACGAGCAGGTCGCACAGAATACCCTCCCTTGGCAGGAAAGTGGGGAGCAACAGGTCCTACAGACTCCCCTCCCTTGATGGGAGGGGCAGGGGGAGGGTGAAAATACGGCGATGGGATTAGGCGATAGTGGTTAGTGGATGGTGAGTGGTGGATAGGGTGCAGCTCGCAGCTCGTCGCTGAACGTAAGCATATTACGGAATGTATGAAGATGAAACAACATAAATGGGGCTTGATAATTCTGGGACTGGCGATCTTCGCAATCGGGATCACTTTTCCCTTCTGGTACGGCAAAGGCAAACCCGCCGCACCGCCGGAGCTTAGCCTGGACACGCCCGCCATTGCCGCATTGACCGAAAAACGCTGCGTGGAAGACACGGCTTTTATGCGCGCCAATCATATGAAGCTCCTTCAAGCCTGGCGCGATGAGTCCGTCCGGGAGGGTCTTCGCCATTACACGGCAAAAGACGGCCGCGTTTTTGAAAAAAGCCTGACCGGCAGCTGCATCCGGTGCCACGAAAATAAAGAGCAGTTCTGCGACCGCTGCCACAATTACGTGGACGCGTCGCCTTCCTGCTTTGACTGCCACGTGGTTCCGGGGGAGGTGAAAAAATGACGACAAACCGCAGAGACTTTCTGAAAATCGCGGGGGTATCGGCTCTCACCCTGATGACGCCGCCGCTTATTCTTCCGGCCCTGGCCGGAGAAAATGTTCGGCTTCCGGGACAGGATTTTACGCCCGCTAAATCCCTTACGGCCAAACGCTGGGCGATGGCCGTCGATCCGTCCAAATGCAGTGAAGGCTGCATGGACTGCATAACCGCCTGCCACGCGGTTCACAATGTGCCGGATTTCCGCAACCCCAAAGATGAAGTCAAGTGGATCTGGCCCGAGCCGTTTGCCGCCGTTTTCCCGGAAAGCAAACACGCCTATTCCGGACAGGCCCTTCAAAAGATGCGCATGCCGGTTATGTGCAACCATTGCGCAAATCCGCCCTGCGTGCGTGTCTGCCCGACCGGGGCCACATTCCAGCGGCCGGACGGCATTGTGATGATGGACTATCACCGCTGCATCGGCTGCCGGCTTTGCATGGCGGCCTGCCCCTACGGCGCCCGCAGCATGAATTACCGGGACCCCCGGCCGTTTATTGCGAAAATCAATCCGAATTTTCCGACGCGCACCAAAGGCGTCGTGGAAAAATGCAATTTCTGCGAGGAGAGGCTCGCCAAAGGGCAGCTTCCCGCCTGCGTCGAGGCCTGCAAACAAAAAGCCCTTGTCTTTGGCGATGTGGATGATCCCCGGTCGGAAATCCGTTTGCTGATTGAAAAACATTTTAATCTGCCGAGAAGAACGCACCTGGGCACCGCCCCGCAGCTTTATTATTTGTTATGAGGACGCTATGCTGGAAAAAGCTTTACACGGCAGCCTGAGGTACCGAATCTGGATCGCCTGTCTGATCCTCGTCGGCTGCGCCGGATTTTTCTTCTACCTGCGCCAGCTCGATTACGGACTGGGCATCACGGGGATGAGCCGGGACGTCTCCTGGGGGCTGTATATCGCGCAGTTCACCTTTCTGGTGGGCGTGGCCGCTTCGGCGGTCATGCTGGTGCTGCCCTACTATCTGCACGACTACAAGGCGTTCGGCAAAATCACCGTCCTGGGTGAGTTGCTCGCCGTTGCGGCCGTCGTCATGTGCATCCTTTTCGTTTTCGTCGATCTCGGCCGACCCGCCCGCGTGATGAACGTGCTTCTGCACCCGCAGCCGGCTTCCATACTCTTCTGGGATATGGTCGTCCTTTCCGGCTATCTGCTCATCAACCTCGTGACCGGCTGGGTTATTCTGTCCTGCACCAAAAAAGAAATTCCCCCGCCCGGCTGGATCAAGCCGGTCATCTACCTGTCGATCCCCTGGGC
>JAQVQT010000090.1:0-4022 GCA_028701435.1 Smithellaceae bacterium
ACGATCCGCCCGCCGCCCGGACCGCCTTCGGGGCCCAGATCGATGATGTGATCCGCGGACTTGATAATATCCAGATTGTGTTCGATGACGACCATCGTATTGCCCATGTCCACCAGGCGCATCAGCACGTCCAGCAGCTTCTGAATGTCCGCGAAGTGCAGGCCGATGGTGGGCTCGTCCAGAATGTACAGGGTGTTCCGGTTCACCCTTTTCCCCAGCTCCCGCGCCAGCTTGATGCGCTGCGCTTCGCCGCCGGACAGGGTTGTGGCCGATTGTCCGAGGCGAATGTAACCGAGGCCGACATCGGCCAGCAGCTGGAGATGCGAACGAATGGACGGGATGTTGGCAAAAAAGTCCAGGGCCTGATGAACGGTCAGATCCAGAACGTCGGCGATGCTTTTGTCTTTGTATTTGATGTCCAGCGTATCCGCGTTGAAGCGCTTGCCCCGGCAGGCGTCACAGGTGACGTAAACGTCCGGAAGGAAGTGCATTTCGATTTTGATGAGCCCGTTTCCCTCGCAGGCTTCGCAGCGGCCGCCCTTGACGTTGAAGCTGAACCGCCCCGGCTTGTAGCCGCGGATGCGCGCATCCGGAAGCCCGGTGAAAAGATCACGGATAAAGGAAAAGATGCCGGTATAGGTGACGGGATTGGACCGCGGCGTCCGTCCGATCGGCTGCTGATTGATCATGATGACCCGCTCGATGCCTCCCATGTCCCGGACGCGCCGAATTTTGGCCATGGGGCCGCTGTGCTGATTCAGCCGGCGCGCCATCACCTGGTAGAGCGTTTCGATCACCATGGTGCTTTTGCCGGAGCCGGAAACGCCGGTGACGGCGGTCAGAACACCGGTCGGGATTCGAATGTCGATGTTTTTCAGATTGTTTTCCGTCGCGCCTTCCAGAACGATATGGCGGCCCCCGACCTTCCGCCAGGCGGGAAGCCCGATGGATTTCCGGCCGGAGAGGTACTGCCCCGTGAGCGACGTTTCGCTTTGCAGCACTTCGGCGGGGCTGCCCTGAAAAATCACTTCTCCCCCATGGGCGCCGGCGCCCGGCCCCATATCGACAATATGGTCGCAGGCCAGCATCATGTCGGCGTCGTGCTCCACCACCAGCACCGTGTTGCCCATGTCGCGCAGCTTCTTGAGCGTATCGATCAGGCGCAGATTGTCTTTCTGGTGCAGTCCGACGGTCGGTTCGTCGAGCACATACAGAACGCCCATCAGGCCGGAGCCGATCTGCGTGGCCAGGCGAATGCGCTGGCTCTCTCCGCCGGACAGCGTGGAGGTCGATCGCGCCAGGTTCAGATAATCCATGCCCACGTTGAGCAGAAAGGAAAGGCGGCTTTTGATCTCCTTTAAAACGCGTTCAACAATTTTAGTTTCCTGACCGGTAAGCCGAAGCCCTTCAAAAAATTCAAAACATTCGCGGATGGACAGGAGGCACAACTCATAAATGTTCCTGCCGCCTACGGTCACGGCCAGGCTTTCTTTTTTCAACCGCGCGCCGCCGCAGGTTTCGCAGGGCCGCAGGTCAATGTAGCGGGCCAGGTCACTGCGCACGCCGGTGGACGCGGTTTCCCGCCAGCGGCGTTCGAGCTGCCGAATGACGCCTTCAAAGGGGCGGTGGACGAAGTAGCGTTTGTCCGGACGGTCCATATGGAATTTGATCTGTTCGGTTCCCGATCCGTACAGCAGAACCTTGCGGATTTTTTCCGGCAGATTGGAAAACGGCATATTGATGTCGAAATCATAATGCTTTGCCAGCGTGTCCAGCAGGTTAAAGTAGTACAGCGAGCTGCGGTTGGCCCAGGGAGCGATGGCGCCTTCGCGCAGAGAAAGGCCCGCGTCGGGCACCACCAGATCCGGCGCGAAGTGCATCCGTGATCCCAGACCATTGCATTCGGGACAGGCGCCATAGGGATTGTTGAACGAAAATACACGGGGGGCAAGAGGCGGCATGCTGATGCCGCAGTCGGGACAGGCATATTTTTCGGAATACAGGGTCTCACGGCCGTCGGCGGCGGCAATCCGGACCAGTCCGTCGCTCTTGTGGGCGGCAATCTCCAGAGAGTCCCGCAGCCTCTTGCGAATGCCGTCCTTCATCACCAGGCGGTCAACGATCAAATCGATGTCGTGGCGTTTGGTTTTGGAAAGGACAATATCCAGGGACAAGTCGCGGATTTCACCGTCAATGCGGACTCTCGCAAAACCTTCTTTCTGGAGCTTCTTCAATTCTTTGGCAAACTCGCCTTTTTTGCCCCTGACCAGCGGAGATAAAATGCTGAAGCGCGTCCCTTCGGGCAGCTCGAGCACGCTTTGCAGGATGCTGTCGATGGTCTGCGACTGGATCTCCCGCCCGCAGTTGCAGCAATGGCAGACGCCGATGCCGGCGAACAGCAGGCGGAAATAATCGTAAATCTCCGTGACCGTGCCCACGGTGGAGCGCGGATTGTGGCTGGCCGCCCGCTGTTCGATGGCAATGGCGGGCGAGAGGCCTTCGATGGATTCCACCTCCGGCTTGTCCATCTGGCCGATGAACTGGCGCGCGTAGGTCGAAAGCGACTCCACATAGCGGCGCTGGCCCTCGGCGTAGATGGTATCAAACGCCAGGGAGGATTTGCCCGAGCCGGAAACGCCGGTGATGACCACCAGCCGGTCGCGGGGAATATCCAAAGAAATTTTTTTGAGATTATGCTGGGACGCGCCCTTGATTCTTATCAAATCCATAGCGGGAATTGCCGTTTCTTAAAGCCGGATGTCAATAAAGGATTTTTTGCGAAGTTCGTCCATCCATTCGTCATATTTTTTGGCGACTTTTTCATCTTCAATTTTTGCCTTGATTTCATCGCGCACCACGGGCAGGGGCTTCAGCCCCGCCCCTTTTTTGTCCACGACCACCAGCAGAAGAAACCCCGCTTCGGTTTCGATGACTTCGCTGACCTGACCCACGGGCAGGTTGAAGGCCGCCTTTTCAACTTCCGGCATCATGACGCCCCGTTCCACGAAGCCGATGTCGCCTCCTTCAGCCGTGGCCGGGCCCTTGGAGTAGCGCGCGGCCATCACTTCAAACCGCTCGCCCTTCAAAATGCGTTCGCGCAATTGGTTCGCCTCGGCCCGAACCTCATCGCGCGCTCCGCTGTCCGCTTTCTCCGGGACCGGCAGAAAAATCTGCCGAATGTGCACCGCTTCCCGGCCTTCATAGTCCTGCCGGTGTTTGTCGTAATACTCGCCGATTTCTTCATCCGTCACCAGAATTCTGGACTGCACCTCGCGTCGCAGAAGCCGCATGCGCAGCATCTGTCCCCGAATTTCCTGTTTGACGCTCTCCAGCGTGTTGCCTTCTTCGGCCAGTTTTTTCAAATACGCCTGCATGGTCAAGTGGTTTTTGGTCAGCATGTCCCTGATCACGCCCATGACTTCTTCATCTTTGACGGCCGCAATGCCGACGCCCGGCTTTTTCGCTTCCTGTTCGATGAGCATCTGATCAATCAGACGCTGCAGAAAAGCCGCCTGATTCTGCTGGAGAAACGCTTCCTTGTCCGGCCCCTTATAGTTGGTCTCAATGTGGGCGGCATAGGGCGCAAATGCGCGGTGGAGTTCGGAAAGCGTGATCACTTCTCCATTGACGACGGCGACGATTTTGTCCGCCACGTCCGCGGCGGCCTGCGCGCCGATCAGCAAAACGGCGAGGATGACCGCAAAACCCGTTTTAAAAGCCTTCACGTAGTTCCCCCTGTTGAAAAATAATTATGACGGCATGTTCTTCTTGAGAACATTGATTTCCTTTTTCACGACGGCTTTCATTTTCAATTTATTCAGCCAGGCCCTGAAAGCCGCTTCTTCCTTTTGCGTCCGAAGAACCTCCAGAAGTTCCTGCCGGCATTCCGCAAAGGATCGAACCCGGGCCGGCTGAATGTCCGTCACCTTTAAAATGTGGTATCCATAGGCGCTTTTGACAATGGAGCTCGTTTTATTGAGCGGCAGGGTAAAAAGCGTTTTGTCCAGCGGCTCCGGCATGGT
>JAQVQT010000090.1:4122-7417 GCA_028701435.1 Smithellaceae bacterium
CATATCCCGATAAAGATTATTGGGCAAGCATCTTTAGAAGCTCTTCCGCCTGGCCCAGAAGATCCGGTGCGTCGGCCGGCCGGGCCGGCAGAAACAGCCTGAAGTCGGGTGTAAAGCGCAAATCCCTGATTTTCTTTCGGGCCAGCGCGGTGATTCTGGCCGGATCCACTGGGGAGGCCTCGTTGAAATAAATGTAAAAATATTTTCCGTCGAACCCCATTTTCCTGGCTTTGAGCGGCGCGAGGAGATTGCGGACGCCGATCACGCGCAGCAGATTTTCCGCCGCCTGCGGCAGGGGCCCGTAGCAGTCCGCCAGTTCGGCGCGGATGTCCTGAAGGTCATCGGGGCACGCGGCGAGCGATATTCTCTTGTACAGGACCAGGCGCTGGTGAACGTCCTGCACGTAGTCTTCCGGCAGAAAAGCGGAAATTCCCATCTGAATTTCAGGCAGAGCCTCTTCGACCAACGCCGGAGCGCCCTGAATTTCCCGCACGGTCTTTTCCATCAGTTCGGTGTAAAGCTCATACCCGACGGCGGAGATGTGCCCCGCCTGCGAAAGGCCCAGCAGATTGCCGCCCCCGCGGATTTCCAGATCGTTGTGGGCGATGCGGAACCCGGAGCCCGGTTCGGAAAACTCCTTGATGGCCTGAAGCCTGCGCAGAGCGTCCCTTGAGAGGAGCGCGCCGCGGGGCAGAAGCAGATAGGCCGAGGCCTCTTCGCTGCCGCGTCCCACGCGCCCGCGAATCTGGTAGAGCTGGGCCAGGCCAAAGCGGTCGGCGCGGTTGATGAAAATCGTGTTGGCGGACGGGATATCCAGCCCCGATCCGATGATCGTCGTGCAGACGAGCACGTCGAATTCTCGCCGAATGAACCGCGCCATGGCTTTTTCAATTTCCGCGGGCTTCATCTGGCCGTGCACCACACCGACCCGTGCACGGGGAACCAGCCGCTGCGCCAAATTCGCGATCCCGTAAATGGAGCGCACCCGGTCATGAACAAAAAACACCTGGCCGCCCCGGGAAATCTCCGCCTCGACGGCGGCCCGAATGACGTCCTCATCGAATTCCAGGACATAGGTCTTGATGGGCCGGCGGTCTTCCGGCGGCGTGTTGATGATCGACAGGTCGCGGATGCCGGCAAGCGACAGATGCAGCGTGCGCGGAATCGGCGTGGCGGAAAGCGTGAGCACATCGACCAGCGTTCGCATTTTTTTCAGTTTTTCCTTGTGCGCCACGCCGAAGCGCTGTTCTTCGTCGATGATCACCAGCCCCAGGTTTTTGAACGCCACGTCCTTCTGCAGCAGGCGGTGCGTGCCGACAACAATATCGACCCTTCCCTTCAGGAGGTCGGCCAGCGTTTTTTTGATTTCGGCCGGGCTTCGAAAGCGGTTGAGCGCTTCCACGCGAATGGGAAAATCCGCCAGCCGGCGCGAAAACGTCGCGAAATGCTGCTCGGTCAGAATCGTGGTCGGCGCCAGAAGCGCCGTCTGTTTGCCGTCCATCGCCGCCCGGAACGCCGCGCGCAGCGCGACTTCCGTTTTGCCGAACCCCGCATCGCCGCAGATCAGCCGGTCCATCGGTTTGACGTCGTCCATGTCGGCGTGGATATCTTCAATGGCCCGCGCCTGGTCGGGGGTTTCCTCGTATTCAAACGTTGAGCAGAATTCCTCATAGACGCGGTCGGGCGGCAAGAAGGGTTTGCGCTCCATCGCCTCGCGCGCCGCATAAATCGCCACCAGCTCCTCGGCCACGTCACGGACGGACTTTTTGACCCTTTCCTTGACCGCTTCCCAGGAGGTCCCTCCCATCTTTTCGATTTTCGGCGTGTAGCCGTCCGGTCCCAGGTAGCGCTGAATCTTCTCCAGAGCGTTCACGGGCAGATAGAGCTTATCGCCGTCCAAATATTCGATGACCAGAAAATCATTTTCCACGGCACCCACGGCAATTTTTTGCAGGCCGCGGTACAGCCCGATGCCGAAATCCCGGTGGACGACAAAATCCCCTTCTTTCAGATCGCCGAAGGATTGTAGAAAATAGCCCTCGTGCCGCGGCCGGACGCGGCGGCGGGGCGTCTTTTTGACAAAAATATCTTCTTCGCTCAGAAACGCCAGCCCGGGACTCTCCAGAACAAAGCTGCCGGACAGTTTCCCTTCCCGCAAAAACAGCGCGGAGCCGTCGCCGGGATTTTGGATGGTTTCCAGAAGGGGGCTCTCCGAGGACAGCATCCGCACCGGCAGACCATAGCCCGCAAGCAAATGCTGCATGCGGGCCGTGTCTTCCGGCGTGGGTGACACAAAGAATACCGGCCTGTTCTGCGCCAGCCAGCCTTGAATTTTTTCCGCCGTGCGGCCGAGGTGAGACTCTTCCTTCCCATCGCCGGCCGGAGTCCCGGCAACGGGGACATCCAGCCGGGTATCGAAATTCACCACGGGGACGGCGCTTTTCGGGTCATCCAGCGTCAGGCCGGAGAACCGCACCTGTTGAAACCCATCCATTCTTTCACGCAACGGCTCTTCATCCAGATAAAGACCGGCGCGCTCCAAATAAAACCTGCCGGCTGCTTTCGCCTTATACAGAAGTTTGTCAATGCCGGACGATACGTTTTGCCGCGTCTGCTCCACCGCCAGCGGGTCGTTGATTACGAGCAGCGAATGCCTCGGCAGATAGTCAAAAACATTTGAAAGATTCTGCCGGCCGAAGCCCGCCGGATCGTCATAGTCTTCATAAAACAGCGGCAGGAAGATCGGGTTGAGGGAGGTCGCGGATTGCTCCCGAAGCGTTTCCGAAAGCCGGTTGCGCAACTCGCGCGGAAGGTCCAGATCGTCGGCGCGGCGCTTGACATTGCGTACGGCGCGGTTTTGCCTTTCCTCATCGAGAAGGATTTCGCCGGCCGGACCCAGAACAAACGCGTCCACGGACGCGCCCGACCGCTGGGATGCGCCGTCAAAGCGGCGGATGGATTCGATCTCATCGCCCGCCATTTCCAGGCGCAGGGGATCCGGCGCGCCGGGCGGGAAAAGATCCAGAATGTTGCCGCGCAGGCTGAACTCGCCGGGATTTTCCACAAGCGATACCCGCTGATAGCCGCCCGCAATGAGCTTTTGGGGGAACTCCTCCATCAACAGTACATCGCCTATGGAAAGAATTTTCAGATATTGTTGAAATTCGGCGTAGGGCATGACTTTCTGCATGCAGGCCGCGAGAGAGGTAACAACGATCTTTCGGCTGTCCACCTGCAGTTGCGCGAGCACATTCAAACGGGCCATTTCCTCTTCCCGCTGCAGGGCGAACATGTC
>JAQVQT010000091.1 GCA_028701435.1 Smithellaceae bacterium
ACCATCGCTTCCATGACCTTTGAAACCGACGGGCACACGCTGGGCGGAACACCGCCGAAAGCGGCGCTCATTACACTGCAGAGTCTGGGCGCCGACGCCGTGGGCTGCAACTGCTCCACGGGTCCCGAACAGATGGCGGAATATATCGCCGCCATGAAGCCCCTCGCGACGGTGCCGCTTCTGGCCAAACCCAACGCCGGTCTGCCGCGGCTCGAAGGGCTGAAAACCGTATTCGACATGGATCCCGCAAGCTTTGCCGCCGGCGCACGGAAACTGGCCGCGGCGGGCGCCAATCTGCTGGGAGGATGCTGCGGCACGACGCCCGCCCACATCGCGGCGCTGGCCGGGGCCGTCGGGAAAAGAAAACCGCCAAAGCCCCGCCGGACATCGATCGCGGCGCTCAGCTCCGCCCGCAGCTTTCTCCCGCTGGACATGAATCAGCCGCTGCTGGTGATCGGTGAAAGGATCAATCCCACCGGCAAGAAGGCCCTGCAGCAGGAGCTCCTGGAAGGCAAACTGTCCATCATCCGCCAAATGGCGCAGGAGCAGGAAGCGCAGGGAGCATCCCTTCTGGACGTCAACATCGGCGTGCCGGGCATTGACGAAGCCGCGACGATCAAAAACGTCATCGGGCTTCTCGCCACAACCACCCGGCTGCCGCTGGTCATCGATTCGTCCAGAGTGGAAACCATCGAAGCGGCGCTGCGCCTCTATCCGGGCCGAATGCTGATCAATTCCATTTCCGGCGAAAAGGAAAAGCTCGCCAGGCTTCTGCCGCTGGCCGCGAAATACGGCGCGATGTTCATTCTGCTGCCCCTCACCGACGGCAGCATTCCAAAGACGGCGGAGAAACGCCGGGAGGTCATCCGGTCGATTTACGCCAAAGCGCAAAAGGCCGGGATGACCAAAGAGGATTTTATCGTGGACGGTCTGACGATGGCGGTCGCCTCCGATGCCGACGCGGCCCGGGAAACGCTGGCCACGGTGGCCTGGTGCAAAAAAACGCTGAAATGCCAAACGGTTCTCGGCCTGTCCAATATTTCCTTTGGCATGCCGGGGCGTCCCTGGCTCAACGCCGCGTTTCTGGCCATGGCGCAGTACTGCGGCCTTACGTTGGCCATCGCCAATCCGGCCGGCATTGAATTCATGAACGTGAAAAAGGCGGCAGACGCGCTTGTCGCCCGAGAAAAGGCGCCCCTGCTGTTCATTCGCCATTTTTCCGAGCAGGCGCCCGCAGCGCCGCAAACCGCTTCGGCGGCGCAAATGTCGCCGGAGGAAAAGGTCACCGCGGCCATCCTGGACGGCGATCGGGACCGCATTGTCTCTTTTGTCGAAGCACTCCTTCAGGCCGGACTTCCCGCCTCCCGAATCGTCGACGACCTGTTGATTCCGGCCATTGTGAAGGTGGGCGACCTGTACGAGAAGAAAATTTATTTTCTGCCGCAGCTCATGGCCGCGGCGGAAACGATGAAAAAAGCCCTGGCCCTCCTGGACCCGTATCTGAAGCAAAAGGCGGCCGCGCAAAAGGGCAAAGTCCTGCTGGCGACCGTCCGGGGCGATATTCACGACATCGGCAAGAATATTGTCGCGCTGCTTTTGAGAAATTACGGATATTGTGTTATTGACCTCGGCAAAGATGTTCAGGACCGGGCGATCCTCGAGGCGGCTCGAAAGGAAAAACCGGATGTGATCGGACTTTCCGCCCTGATGACCACGACGATGGTCCACATGAAGGAGATCATTTCACTGGCCCGCGCGCAGGGAATCCGCACGGACTTTCTCGTCGGCGGAGCCGTGGTGACGCGGGCGTATGCGGAATCCATCGGCGCATCCTTTGCCCGGGACGGCGTAGCCGCCGTCAAAGCGGTGGATGAGCTGATCAAAAAATAATGACCATGACGACGGAAAAACAAAACAGACTGTTGAGCGTTTGCGCATCGGTTGGACTTCACACCCTGGCGGCGGCCATCCTGATTTTCGGCCTGTCCGGCCATGCAAGGGTCCCCGAGACGCCGGGCAGGCTTGCGGTCGTCTGGGCATCCATCGCTTCCGGAAAAGACGCTTCTTCGCCGCCTGCCCCGCAAGCCGGGCCAAAGAAACCCTCCGGCGCGGAGGGCCGTTCTTCCGCCGCGGGGAAGGCGCAGGCCGCCGAGAATTTCCCGCCGGCGCTTCGCACTTCCGTTTCGGCCGATGCAAAAGCCGCGTCCGATGAGGCAACATTGTCTTTCGAAACCCAAACGGCGGTCTATGCGGAAGCGCCCGGCCACGGGACTTTTTCCGATGCCGGAAGAGCGCAGGCGGCCCCCGTTGTACAGCCAGTCGCTTCCAGCGCCTATCCCCGATATCGGGAGAACCCGCCGCCCGGTTATCCGGAAACGGCGCGGCAAAGGGGCTATGAGGGCGTTGTGCTGGTCGCGGTGGAGATCCTGACGGACGGACGCGTGGGCAAAGCCGTCGTCCGACAGTCATCCGGCTATGCCATTCTGGACCACACCGCGATTGCCGCGGTCAGAGACTGGAAATTCGTGCCGGCCAAAAAGTCCGGCATTCCCTATAAAACATGGGCGGAGCTGCCCATCAAATTTGTAATCCACGAGAATTCACGCTCGTAATTTCATTCGGACCGAAGGAGAAGGTTATGTCCATGGATCAAAGCATCGCCAGAGAGCGTCTTGGTAAAATCATTCTGGAGCGCTCTTTCAAATACAGCGACAATCCCCCTTTTACGCTGGCGTCGGGCCGCCAGAGCAACTTTTATTTCAACTGCAAACCGACCACGCTGGACCCGGAAGGAATGAATCTGATCGGCGAGGTTGTTTTTGACATGCTTCGGGACGCGCCGGTCACCGCGGCGGGAGGCCTGACGCTGGGCGCCGACCCGATCGCCAACGCCCTGGCCGTGATTTCCTTTCAAAAAGGCAAACCGATCAAATCATTCATCGTGCGCAAGGATGTAAAAGACCACGGCACGAAAAGCGCCGTCGAGGGGAACGTCGTCCCCGGCGAAAGGGTGGTGATTATCGATGATGTCATCACCACCGGCGGTTCGACGATCACCGCCATCGAACAGGCCCAACGGGCCGGTCTGGTGGTGGACCGGGTCATTACCCTGATTGACCGGGAGGAAGGCGGACGGGAAAACATCCTTCAGCACACGGACTTCGTTTCGTCCGTGTTTACGCGGACGGAAATTATGGCGCTACGCGCGGAAATCATGTCAGGACAGTAGCGGACATGAAGAAAGTCATCGCGCTCCCCGGTTTTCTGCTGTTGGTTTTGCTGATGTTTATCTGCGTCAGCGTTGAAGCGTCCGTCATTCCGGTCACTAAATTCCGCTCCACGGATCTGCCGGGCGGCGCGCCCGCCGGCTGGGCGCTGGAGAAAAAAACCGGCACGCCTTCCCTGAAAATCTCCATGGAAGGCGACCACTATTATCTGCATCTGCTCTCGCAGGGCAACTCGTCCTTTGGCGTGCGCACATCGGCGCGCGTCAACGTGAAGAACTATCCGATTCTTTCCTGGCGTTGGAAAGTCGAAAAATTGCCCATGGGCGGCGATGTCCGCAAGAAAACCGCCGACGATCAGGCGCTCCAGGTCTATATTGCCTTCAAAGAAACCGGATTTCCGGCCGTCCTGAACACGCCGGTCGTAGGCTATGTCTGGGACAACGAGGCACCCAAGGGATGGACCGGCCGCAGCACGCAGATCGGCGGCGACAAAATGCGCTACATCGTTTTGCGCAACAAAACGGACAAAACCGGCCATTGGTACACGGAACGCCGCAATCTTTATGAAGACTACAAAAAGCTTTTCGGCGACATCAACGGGGGGGAACCCCTCGGCGTCACGACCGGCCTGCAGATTCACATCAACACCCAGAGAACCAGGACGCCCGCCGAAGGTCTGATCGGCGAGATCTACTTCAGCAGCGAGACAAAGGATGTCGCGGCAACGGAAGCCGCCAAGGAGAAAATGGTTGCCGCGACGCCCGTGCTCTCCGCTCCCAGGGGGAAAGCGCTGCCCGCGGCGGTCCTCGACGACGATTTCAGCCGCCCGGGCTGCATCAACATCAGCATTGGCTTTGACGCCAATTCCATGCAGGTGGACGGCATCCCGCAGGGCAGCGTGCAAACCATCATGGAGTATCTGGTGAAGCATCCCCGGGAAACGCTCGTCATCACCGGTCATACGGACAGCGTCGGTTCCGAAGCCTTCAACCTGGAGCTGTCGAGGCGGCGGGCCCAAAGCGTCAAACAATATCTGGTCGAACAATACGCCATCGACGAGAACCGCCTGATCGTCCGGGGCGCGGGCGAATCGCAGCCGATCGCCGACAACAACACGCCGGAAGGCCAGGCGCAAAACCGCCGCGTGACGATTCAGGATTGTCCGCGGTAAAATATTCTTTTTCCATCGAGGAGCGTCCCGGAAATGACACCTATCCATGTTTTGCAGCCGACCCTGCGGGCCGGTGACGTCGTCCAGGGGTTTATCGTATTGCGCGTCGAAGTCATCGAAGCGATGCGTCTGACCGCCTATGAAATGGAGCACCGGAAAACCGGCGCCAAAGTGCTGCATCTGCACGCCCCGGACCGGGAAAACCTTTACGCCGTCGGCTTCCGGACGCCGCCTTCGGATTCCACGGGCCTGCCCCATATTCTGGAGCATTGTGTGCTGGCCGGCTCGGAGAAGTATCCGCTGAAGGACGCCTTCAAAGAGCTGATTCGTTCCAGCATGCAAACCTTCATCAACGCCTTCACCTACCCGGACAAGACCCTTTACCCGGTGGCCAGCCAGATCAAGGCGGATTTTTACAACCTGGCGCGCGTTTACACGGACCTGGTGTTGCATCCCCGCCTGCTTCGCGAAACCTTTCTGCAGGAAGGCCATCATCTGGAATTTGCAAAGCCCGGTGATCCCGAAAGCGATCTGGTGATCTCCGGCATTGTCTACAATGAAATGAAGGGCGCCTATTCGTCGCCCGATTCGCTGATGTTCAAGGACATTCAGCAAAATCTGTATCCGGACACCGTGTATGCCCTGGACTCCGGAGGCGACCCGGATGTCATCCCCATGCTTACGTATGAACAGTTCCGGGATTTCCACCGCAAATACTATTCGCCGACCAACGCGCGCTTTTTCTTCTATGGAGACATTCCCACTGCGGAACATTTAGAATTTCTGGCCGAAATGCTGGCCGGCTTCGACCGGGTGGAGGTGGATTCGTCCATCATGAGCCAGCCTTTCTTTCCCGGTCCCCGGCGGATTACCGGCACCTATCCCATCGATTCCGACGAGACATCGGAAAACAAGACCTACGTCAACCTGGCCTGGATGCTCGCGGAAAACAGGGACTTTGAAACGGCGCTCGAGCTCTCCATCCTTTCGGGCCTGCTCGTGGGCAGCGCCGCGTCGCCTCTGCGCCGGGCGCTTGTCGATTCCGGGCTGGGAGAAGACCTCTCTCCGGTGTCCGGCATCGAGTCCGATCTCAAACAGCTGATGTTCTGCGCAGGTCTGCGCAACGTCAAAAGCGCCGACATCCCAAAGGTTGAAAAGCTGATCCTCGACACCCTGCAAAAGATTGTCGTCGAAGGATTCGACCCGGAACTCATCGAGGGCATCCTGCATCAGGTCGAATTTCACGGCAGGGAAATCTCCCGCGGCTCCTACCCTTACGGGATCACGCTGATGGGCGGCGTCTTTCAGACCTGGCTCTATGACGGCGATCCCCTGGCCGGCCTCGATTTCTCGCGCGTGATTGAAAAGATCCGCCTCCTTCTGAAGAACGATCCGCAAATCTTTCAGAAAGTGGCTCAAAAATGGCTGGTGGACAATCCGCACCGCCTGCTGGCGGTGATGGAGCCGGATCCCGATTTCAACCGGAAGAACGAAGCCGGATTAACGGAAAAGATGGCCGCGTTCAAAGCCGGCCTGTCGAAAGATCAGTTGCGGGAGATCGACGAGCAGGCGGCGCGTCTAAAGTCTTTTCAATCCGAAGAGGATTCATCGAAAACCCAGGCAAGCCTTCCCAAGCTGAAAATGGAAGATCTTCCCCGGCGGGTGGAAACCATTCCGACGCAGCGTACAACCCTGGCTTCGACCCCCGCGCTGACGCATGACCTGTTTACCAACGGCATTGCCTATGTCGATCTGGCGTTTGACACCGCTTCGATTCCCGAAAATCTGCAGATCTACCTGCCGCTCTTGGGCAAAATCGTAAGCGGCATGGGCGCTGCGGGCCTGACCTACGACGAGATGGCCAAACGCATCGCCCTGCAGATGGGCGGATTCGGTTATGATCTGTCTTCCGGCTTGACCGCGGACGCAGCCGACGCATGGCAGAAAATGGTCTTTTCCTTCAAAGCGCTCTACCGCAATATTCCACAGGCTGTCCGGACCGTCCGCGACATCCTCTGCTTTGGAGATTTGAACGATGAATCGAGAATGCGCGATTTGATCGCCGAGCGGAAAAACAATCTGCTCGCCTCCGTCGTTCCTTCCGGACACGTTTTCGCCAAGCGGTCCGCGGCGGCGGGACTGACGCTGCCCGCCTGCCGCGATGAACAATGGCACGGCCGGACGCAGCTTCGATTCGTCCAGCAGCAGGCGGAGGGCTTCGACGCCTCCAAAAAGCCACTGCGTGAAAAGCTGGAGCAGCTCCGAAAAATCCTCTTTACCCGGCAAAACCTGACCATCAACATGACCGCCGATGCGGACGGCCTGAAGCTTTTGGAAGGCGAGATCGGCGAGCTTCTGGAAAGCCTGCCTCTCGCCCAGCGGGAAGTAAATCCCGACAGGCCTTTGCTTGCGCCCGTCCGCGCGGGCATTGCCGTTCCCGCCCAGGTTTCCTATGTGGCTTCGGCGATGAAAGCGCCCGCCTATGACGATCCTTCCTCCGCGCTTTTAATGCTGGCCTCACGGGAGCTTTCCAACACATATCTGTACAAGCATATCCGCGTGCAGGGCGGCGCCTACGGGGGAATGTCGTCTTTTGACCCGACGCAGGGCATTTTCGCATTTCTGTCCTATCGCGATCCGCACATTGTGGAGACGATGAATGTCTTTGAGGCCGCCCGGCGGTTTTATTCCGAAAACGAAATGACGAAAGACGATCTGGAAAAAGCCGTCATCAGCGCACTCGGCGCGCTGGACAAGCCTCTCGATCCTTCAGGGCGCGGTTATGTCGCCCTGTTCCGGCATTTCAGCGGCGCAACCGACGACATGCGCCAGGCCTTCCGGGACCGCCTGTTTACCGCAACGCCGCGCCAGGTGCAAAACGCCTTGTCCGACTATTTTGAAAAAGCCTCGTCCTTCGTCTCTGTCGCGGTTTATTCCTCACAGGAAAAACTGGAAGAAGCCAATCGGCGTTTGGAAAAGAAGCTGAAACTGGAGAAGCTGACGGAAGGATAGA